>RFZH01000213.1 GCA_009920815.1 Paracoccaceae bacterium | reverse complement strand
TGTCGAGGGAAAACGCGGGTTTGATCGGTTTACCCATTCGACCATGATGTCATCGGCACCCACGGCGGGCGCGATTGTTGGCTATGCGCGGACGGCAAAAATTGCGGCCCTTCATCCTCCGACTGAGCCCCCCGAAGTGATCAAAGCCAGACGTATGGAGTATTATCGGCATATGGCATCGGGACCAAGGCCCGCGATCGCTGTGGTCGAAGATTTGGATGGTGCTGACGCGATTGGCGCATATTGGGGGGAAATCAACACAACCGTTCACAAAGGTTTTGGTCTGGCAGGGGCGTTGACCAATGGGGTGATGCGTGATCTTGGGGATCTGCCTGACGGCTTTCCGGTGATCGCAGGGGCGATTGGCCCAAGCCACGGGTTTGTGCATGTGCGCGAAATTGGGACAGAGGTCACGATTTTCGGCATGACGGTGGCAGACGGAGATTTGGTTCACGCAGATCGCCACGGCGCTTTGGCTATTCCCAAAGGCTATGAAATACAGCTTGAACAAGCGATCCACAAACTATTGGAAACAGAAAAGATTGTGCTGAATGCAGCGCGGGCAGACGGATTTGATTTTGCCAAATTCGAAGCCGCATGGAGTGCGTTCGAAAAGGCGCGGACCTAAACAAGCGCGCCCCAACAGTTTATTTTTTTACAGGCCCCAATTCGCGGATTATCTTTTGCGCTTCGGCGCAAAGAGGGGCCTCTGTCGTGTGTAATATTTTGATCCGATCAAATTCGTTCGGGGACTGTGCCAAAGTTTTGCGCAGGCTTTGGCCAAAAACCTGCCGCAGTTCGGTGCCCATATTGAATTTACAAACATTGCTTGTCGAAGCGAGCTTGATACGATCTTGATGGGCGATCCCTGACCCGCCATGCAAAACCAACGGCACAGGCGTTTTGGATTGAATTTTTGACAAGCGGTCGTAATCAATTACCGCCTTTTGGCTTTGTTGCAAATGGACGTTACCAATTGAAATGGCCATCGCGTCGACCCCTGTATTATGGGCAAACTGCGTGGCTTCATGGACCTGTGTGCCCAATGATGCCGCGCCATTGTCGTAACCAACATAGCCAATTTCGCCCTCGCAAGAGACGCCTGCGCGATGCGCCATCTGTACGACTTGTCGCGTGCGTTCGATGTTTTCATCTAGCGCCAGATCGGATCCGTCAAACATTACCGAGGTGAAGCCTAATTGAATGGCGCTTTCGCATTCTGAGATGTCTTTTGAATGGTCAAGGTGGATGACAACGGGGACCGATGCTTGATCGGCCAATGTTCCCAGCATGCGCGCCCATATTGGCAGTGGCATATGTCCTCGCGCCCCAGGACCAACCTGCAAGATAACAGGGGCACATTCGCGTTCGGCGGCGGTCGCATAGGCGCGGGCATCTTCCCAGCCTAGGCAGACAAAGCCTGCAACCGCATAGCCGTGATCCAACGCCGGCCCAAGCACATCGACAAGCGTGGCGCGGGTCATTTGAACTTTGCCACCATATCCATAATGCCTGGTATCGTGTGTAATTGTTCTTCGTGCGTGGGTTGGAAATATTGTTTTAACGATCGCTGCGAAAGCCCGCCCAGAATGGTAAAGTAATACATTTCATAGCCAGGCAATGCGCAACATGGGTGGTACCCTTTGTCGATCAAAACCGTTGATCCGTTCATGATGTGATAGGCATCGCCCGGTTCGTTATCCACGCGCTGCAACATCTGAAGTCCAGATCCATAATCGGGACGAAAGCGAAAGTTATAGGTTTCATCATGACGCGATTCAATCGGCAATCGATCTGTGTCGTGTTTGTGCGATGGAAACCCAGACCAGCCACCCGCGCCAACTGTGAAAAGTTCGGACACCAAGAGGCGTCCAACCCGATCATGGCAGCCTGCGCCTAGAATATGCTTAATTTTACGATGGGTTTTCGTGTCGTCTGACCCATATTGCACCACGTCCAATTCGTTTTCGCGCACTGCAAACGGGGCCAAGGTCTGATCATATTTTGCCCCTGCAACAAAGGTTTCCGTATCCGTATGGGCATAAATACGCGCGGCCGTGTCGGTGGGAACATACACCCCCTCTGGTTCGCCGTCCCAGACATCTTTGCCACGTTTACCTATGTCTTTGAACGTCTGTCCTGCGGTTTCCACTGAAATCGTGCCGGTTGCGGGGACGATACAGGTTTCATACTCGGCAAGCCGATACTCAAAGCTTTCACCGGCTTTTAATTTGACAATGTTAAAATAATTCAACGGAACAAGATCGTGGTTTATGTCAACGATGGGTCTGTTGCGATTGTCAAAGGGGGGAATGTGCATTCTTAACTCCGTTAAAAGGGGTGATTTGTGCGGTCGCTAGAAAATCGTCCAGTTCGATCGCATTTGGCATCGCAGGCGCACAGCCCACGCGCGCCACAACAATCGCTGCAGCGGCAGATCCATGATGGATTGCATCGCGCAGGGGTAATCCCTTGGCCAAAGCAGCCAAAAAACCAGCCATAAAGCTGTCGCCAGCGCCGGTCGGTTTCAACGCTTTGGTTTGAAAAATACCTGTGTGGATCTCTTGATCAGTGGTCATCGTGATCGCGCCGTGTTCGCCCATCTTATAGACGACCAATTGGGTGCCCGTGCGGATCAACTCACGCGCTTTTTCTAATCCATTCCGACCTGGGCCTGCCATGAAATCAAATTCAACATCATTGCCAATCACGACATCACACAAAGCCGCGGCGCGGGAATAGACATCAGAGGCCTCTTGCGTAGAGTTCCAGCTATAAGGGCGATAATCTACGTCAAATACCAAGGGCAGCCCGGCAGTGCGCGCCATGTCAAAGGCTTGGAACGTCGCTGATCGTGAAGGCTCTGCCGCCAAAACTGTTCCCGTGGTAACCAGTGCCGAAAATTGCGCATAGGGGATGTCTTGGATATCCTCATGGGTCATTTCAAAATCGGCTGCGCCATTGCGATAAATTACAGACTGGGTGTTTTCTAAACGGGTTTCTACAACGGCTAACGAATTGCGGGCTTCGCCGCCTTGGCGCATCACAAAGCTTGGGTCAACGCCATAATCTGCCAATTGCTTTAGACAAAAATCGCCGACTGCATCTTGCGACACCCGCGTGACCAAGGATGCGCTGCAGCCCAATTTGACCAAACCAACAGCAATATTTGCAGATGATCCCCCCAGAGCCGCAGTAAAACGCGTCGCATCAGCCAAATGAGTACCGGGCGGATCTGCGTAAAAATCCATACCCGCGCGGCCAATCACCAGAAAGTTTTTGCCTGAAAGTCTGCTTAGCTGCGCCACGATTTCTCCCTTTGATCAACTGATCACACTGCTGAACGATACCTGTTTTTCATCAGGGTTCAACCGTTTTAGATTGGGTGCGGATCAGGACGCACCCCAAGTATCACTTAGCCGATATCCTTGTGGCCATGGATCGGTAGGGTCCAGCATGTGGTGATGCACGCCTGTAATCCAACCACGGCCCGAAATCTCGGGCAAAATTGCAGGCGTTCCACCCACATCACACTGTCCGACGATTTCACCTGAAAAGGTCGACCCTATGATGGATGTAGCAAAGAGCGTTTGGCCCATGTGAAATTCACCACGTGCGGCCAGAACAGCCATTTTTGCCGAGATAGCGGTTCCCGTGGGGGATCTGTCCACCTTGCCCGGTTTGATTGCGACGGCTGACCCAAAGGATAGTCCGTTTTC
>RFZH01000212.1 GCA_009920815.1 Paracoccaceae bacterium | reverse complement strand
CCCCCGACACGCGGATTATGATTCCGCTGCTCTAACCAACTGAGCTACTCCGCCAACGCAGGTTCGTTTAGGCGCTTTGGGTCATGGCGTCAAGAGGATGATAAACGAAAATCACAAAAATTCGCAACTTTCATCAAGACGTTTGTGGCCTATAATTTCACCGCCACCCTGCGCCATAATGCGCGCGCATGCATCAGAGATATTTTCAAATGCAACTGCCATATGATGTGCATTGGCATGTATTATGCGGCTGTGGTCATAAACCCAAGCGACATGTCCTTTCCAGAACAAAAAATCTCCGCTGTGAAAAACTGTGTCCGCAACATCAGCCCCCAACCCTCGCAATTGTTGATCACTGTCCGCGGGCGCATTGAGACCGCAAATCCGCAAGCACAACTGAATTAAGCCCGAACAATCAATGCCTAACGGGGTATTACCACCCCAAAGATAAGGTGTGCCAATCAACCCTCTGGCAATAGAAAGCGGCGCCTGTGGGCGTTGTGGTATTGGGGTCACCCATTGCGTTGGTATCCACCCAAAATCACATTTCACATAACCCTCTTGTATTTCGGTCACTCGGATCGTTGACCCAAGAGGCAGACGCTCCAAATAAACAGATTTAAAGTTGGGCTCTTGAAAGCAAAAGGCAAAACGAGCCGTTACAAGATGCGTTGACCTTACTTTATCAGCAATCTGCTCAGCACGCAGATAGCCGACATATCCATCATGTTGCGCGATGACAAAGCTCCAGCCATCCCGCGTATCAAGTTCGGTGATCTCATCCCCGAACAACAATTGGCGATCCCTCGCTCCGTTGGGTTTGTCACACAGATCAGCAACGGCCACAGCGACCGACTTAGTCCGACCTTGCACAAAGTTATGGTGATCAATTTGACCCCTTAAGCCTTCATCTGCGACGTAGGAATTTGCCGCAAACGTGCGTCTATCCATGGCGCGCAATCCAGTGAGATAATGCTGAGAATATTGCACGCGGTCCCTGTGTTATGCCACCTTTTGGTCGCCCAGGTTGAGAGGTTGCAGACCACGAATAAATGTCAAAATGTACATAGCGCGTTGCATCCGACACAAAGCGACGCAAAAACAGGGCTGCAGTGATCGCGCCGGCCTGCCCGCCCGACGGTGCATTGTCTAGATCTGCAATTCCCGGTTCGATCATTTTTTCATATGGATCCCAAAATGGCATTTCCCAAACCGGATCCTGGGCCACAACCGCCGCACGCTTCAAATCCTCTGCGAACATCGGATTGCCCGAAAAGAACGGCGCCAAATCTGGGCCAACCGCAACACGCGCAGCGCCGGTCAGTGTCGCCATAGAAATAACGATATCTGGCTCTTCTTCTGAGGCATAGGCCAAGGCATCTGCCAAGACCAACCGCCCTTCGGCATCGGTATTGTTGATTTCGACCGTATAGCCTTTGCGCGATGTCAAAATATCCTGTGGTCGGAACGAATTTCCAGACACCGAATTTTCAACTGCAGGCACCAAAAGGCGCAGTTGGACATTCAGCCCCAAGCCCATAATCATAGCGGCAAGCGCGATTGTATTTGCCGCTCCGCCCATATCTTTTTTCATCAAGCCCATACTTGTGCCAGGTTTAAGGTTAAGCCCCCCTGTATCAAAGCAAACGCCCTTGCCCACCAATGTGACCTTTGGGCCCGTCTGCCCCCACCTTAAATCAATCAGGCGTGGCGCACGCGGTGACGCGCGGCCAACCGCGTGGATCATCGGGAAATTCTGCTCAAGCAAAGCGTCACCTGTGGTGACATCAACTATCGCACCATGGATGGATGCAAGGCTGCGCACCGCCTGCTCTAGCTCCTCTGGATCCATGTCACTTGCTGGCGTGTTAACCAGATCACGACACAAGAATTCTGACTGAACCATCGTCGAGATCCAGTGCGCGTCGACCCAATCAGGCGTCACAAGCTGGTGCGTAGCACCAGAAACCTTGGCGTATTTGTCAAATTTATAGCCAGCCAAGCACCATCCCAGAATTTCATATTCCGGATTTTCCAAAGGCAAATCCGTTGCCAAACGATAAACCCCTGATGGTAGCTTTTGTGCACCATTCGCCAAGTGAAACCGACCGCGCCGACGATTTTCACGGGACCCCAATCCGACAATCGCCACAAAGCCATCTGCACCATCAGGCGCAAAAAGAGCCTGCCCCAGCCCACCGGTAAAATCCTGCGCCATAAGGTAATTCTGCGTAGGCATCGTGAGCTTTGCCAAAATATCTGCATAGGTCTCAGAGGTTACCGTGTACAATGGAATAGCTGCGTGATCTGCGGCGCAAAGTTGCATGTTTTCACCTTTTTTATGCGCAGCTTGTCCGAAACATCGGCTAACCGCAAGGGGCTAAACAAAGCGCTCTGGCATATCCCAAATAGCATAAAGAGATTTTTCGCCAATGCGCAATAATCGATGCAACGTTGCACTGGCGGCAACTTGGTCGTTTATGCGCACAGCATATTCAACGTCTTTTGCCACATGCAGAATTGTAAGAAACCCAAATTGCTGCGCAAGCTGTGATATCTTGGCCAATCCAATGATCAACTGTTCATTTTGACCACTTAAAAAATTTGTTTCTGCCTCGCCTAACACTTGCGCCATTGCATCAGCCATGTGAAAAACACGATCGCCCGTGATCTCAGGTATATTGCTGGCCAAATTGGAATTAAGTTGTTGTGTGTCAATATGTATCTGCTCGCTTGGTTCGCGAATTGTTACGACGTTCATAGTTATACCCTATCCAAAACTCACCTTTTGGCATCCTGACATGGGCGGCCTGCCAAAAGGTTTACGCGTTTTGCAATTTTCTCTCGAATTCTATTTGAATTCAGCGTATCTGGTTTAGAACGTTGACTACACAGGATGTCTGACATGGATGATTTTAAACTTCTGCCATCTTACTTGGTCCAACGATATCACGGCTGGCACGCAACCAATTACAGTGAAAATCGCGCATGGTACCGACGCTTGGCGAACGAAGGGCAAAGACCACGCGCCATGGTCATTTCATGCTGTGACTCGCGCGTACATGTCACATCAATATTTGGTGCAGATCAGGGCGAGTTTTTTATCCATCGCAACATTGCGAATTTGGTACCATCCTACAGCCCTGATGGCGAACAACACGGGACCAGTGCGGCCGTGGAATATGCCGTGACCGCCTTAAAGGTGGCGCATGTTATTGTACTGGGCCATTCCAACTGTGGGGGTGTCAAAGGCTGTTTGGACATGTGCCAAGGCCACGCTCCAGAATTAGAAGAAAAGACCAGCTTTGTTGGTCGCTGGATGGATATCCTACGTCCAGGTTACGAAGAGATCAAAGATCTACACGACGAGGCCACTCTGGGTCACGCACTTGAGAAAAAAGCGGTGCTTGTATCTTTGAATAACCTGCTGACCTTTCCGTTTGTGCGTGAAGCGGTTGATGCAGACGAACTAACCTTGCACGGACTATGGACAGACATCGGCGAAGGCAGCCTAGAAGTCTTTGATAACAAACAAGGTGGTTTTGTACCCGTCTAGCCGCCTAGGTTGGGCGTTTTGTACGCGGCCGATATTTCAGGAACGTCAACGCGATGATGCGATTGAGGCGTGCTTTGCATGCTAGGCTCATGATGTGCGCGTCTTTCTGAATGTGGCACTCGAGCGTGGGCTTTGGTGCTCTGGTCCGACGGGAATGATCCGCCCTGACTTGAACCGTTCGGTTTTTCCGTAAACCTTCATTTTCAGGATATCTG
>RFZH01000211.1 GCA_009920815.1 Paracoccaceae bacterium | reverse complement strand
ACTGCGCAAGCTGGATCACAGTATTGCTGCATGGAATGCGCGATATCAACAGGTTGAGGCGGGATTGCGCGGCGTTCGGGGTTTGACGGTCATTGAGCGTCCGCAACAAGAATTCTATGTCGGATCTTCAATTCAATTTCTGCTTTTGGATTGGCCAAGTGACAAAGTCGAAGCCGTTGTTCACGGATGTGCGGGACGCGGTGTTGAATTGAAATGGTTTGGCGCGGCAGAGCCGCGTGGCTTTACATCACGCTATGACAGCTGGCGATATGCGCCGAAACAATCCTTGCCAAAATCGGATCGCATATTGCGCAGTATTCTGGACATGCGCTTGCCCCTGACATTCAGCTTACAAGATTGTGATGTGATCGCCGAGATTATTCGCGAAGAAGTCGAAAAAATCGCGGTTTGATGGTCAATGTTTCGGATCGGCTTTGCCGATCCGACCAACGCGTGTGGGCTTTGCCCACCCGCGATAGTCAGAATTTAATCAAAGATGGACATCACACATTCGCGATGGCAATCGCTTCTGATTTTGCTTTATGTTCGGGTTCTACGTGGATTTGAATCCGCGCGTTTGGAAATTCTGCTTTGATCGCGACTTCGATTTGGTCGCACAGTGTATGGCTATCCAAGACGGTCATTTCGCCTGGCACGATAAGGTGAAAATCAACAAAGACCGAATGTCCGTCTTGGCGGGTGCGCAGATCGTGGGCTTGCACCGCGCCTGCACCATATTGCGAGATGATGGTTTTAAGCCGCTCCATGTCACGTTCTGGCATCGCTTCGTCAAGAAGGCCACGTAATGATGCGCGGATGATGCGCCATCCAGACCATAAAACGTTAAGGGCAACCCAATCGCAACGCCAAAGGATGAAATCACATCGGATAACAAATGTTGGCCATCCGCTTCTAGCGCGGCCGATTTTAAACGACGACCTGCACGGATCAAAACAAAGCACCATGCGGCGTTCAATGCACCGGCGGCAATATTAATGCTAAGACCAAGCGAGATTTGTTCCAAAACACGCGGGTTGAGAAAGGCAAGGTATGCTTGCCAAAAAATCGCAATCGCGGCCAGTACGATCAGGACGCCTTCGATCACGGCGCTCATTAATTCTGCTTTGTGATGGCCGTATTGGTGATTATCATCCGCTGGTATTGCCGCGACACGAATGGCCACAAAGGCCGCGATCGCGGTTGCAACGTTTATGATGCTTTCCATCGCGTCTGATAACAGCGCCACCGATCCTGTGACCCAGTAGGCCAAAAATTTAAGGCCAAGCACCAAAAGGCCGACCACAATGCTGCCTGATGCGATTTTTTGTGCAGGGGTCATGCGTGTATCCTGTCGTTTGGTTTGTCTTTATCAGCGCATAAAACAACGCTGCAAGCGCAAAGTGACCTAGCGTTTTATTTGATCTGGCTTGACCGGTCATTGAACTTGAGTAAAAGTATTGAACAAGCGTTCAATAATTTTGAGGTCACGAAGATGTTTATGTCATCCATGAAATTCGATCTGGGCGAAGATGTGAATGCGCTGCGCGATATGGTGCATCGCTGGGCCCAAGATCGGGTCAAGCCGATGGCGGCTGATATTGATCGCAATAATGCGTTTCCAAATGAACTTTGGCGTGAAATGGGTGAATTGGGATTGCTGGGCATCACTGTGGACGAAGAATACGGTGGCGCAGGCATGTCGTATCTGGCCCATGTCATCGCGACCGAAGAAATTGCCCGCGCCAGCGCATCGGTCAGCCTGTCCTATGGCGCGCATTCGAACCTGTGCGTGAACCAGATCAAGTTGAACGGCACCGATGAACAGCGGGCGAAATATCTGCCCAGTTTGATTTCTGGCGAACATGTGGGGGCCTTGGCGATGTCGGAACCCTCGGCCGGGTCGGATGTGGTTTCGATGAAGCTGCGTGCCGAAAAACGCAACGGATATTACGTTTTGAACGGCAATAAATATTGGATCACCAATGGACCCGACGCGGATACTTTGGTTGTTTATGCAAAAACTGACCCTGACGCGGGATCCAAAGGCATCACCGCCTTTATCGTCGAAAAGACGATGAAAGGGTTTTCGACATCGAACCATTTCGACAAATTGGGCATGCGGGGGTCAAACACCGCCGAATTGGTGTTCGAAGATGTCGAGGTGCCGTTTGAAAACGTGTTGGGTGACGAAGGCAAAGGCGTGCGTGTGTTGATGTCGGGGCTGGATTACGAACGCGTTGTTTTGTCTGGCATTGGCACAGGCATTATGGCTGCCTGTTTGGACGAGGTCATGCCCTATATGGTTGAACGCAAACAATTTGGCCAAAGCATCGGAGATTTCCAGCTGATGCAGGGGAAAATCGCCGATATGTACACCGCGATGAACACATCGCGCGCCTATGTCTACGAAGTTGCCCGCGCCTGTGATCGGGGCGAAGTCACGCGTCAGGATGCGGCTGCCTGTGTTCTTTATGCATCCGAGGAGGCGATGAAAGTCGCGCACCAAGCGGTGCAAGCCATGGGCGGGGCAGGATTCCTGTCCGACAGTGCGCTCAGCCGCATTTTCCGCGACGCCAAATTGATGGAGATCGGCGCAGGCACATCCGAAATTCGTCGTATGCTCATCGGGCGTGAATTGATGGGGACAATGCGGTGAAATATCTTGTCGCCGCATTGATGGTTTGCGGGGCGTCTGCGGCAGCACAGGACATCCCGTTTTCAACCGATGCGACACAATCTTGTATAAATCAGACCCAAGGCGATAAACGCGACTGTATTGGCCTTTCTGCTGATGTGTGCCTGGCAACCGATTTTGGAATGTCGACCTATGGGATGATGGCCTGTGTTGGTCAAGAGCTTGAATTTTGGGAACAGAAGCTGTCCGAATATTACCTGTCTGGTCTGATGCGTTCGGCTGAATGGGATGCTGAACTTGCCCAAATGGAAATGACGCCTGTACAGCAAGCGCAAACGCTGACCAATGCGATGGATCATTTTATACAATTTCGCGAAAATACCTGTGCTTATCAAGCGAATGTATATGCGGGCGGCACAATAATGGGGCCGATCACCGTCAATTGTTATTTGAACATGACCGCTGATTTTGCCCTGACATTGGCCGGAACATGGAGCGATTGATGCGTTTTCCGTGGCATATCGTTTTGATCTGTGGCGCTGTCGTCGCTGTGTTGGGCATGCGTTTGGGTTATAAAACGGTAACACTTGGTGATACGCAGATCATCGACCATTATGCTAAGGCCTTTTTGACAACTATGGCCGCATCAGAGGTTATCGTCGATAGCAGTGATTGTTATGCAGTTGCTGGACAATCACGGTGGGAAAGGCTGCGCGTAAACTGTTCTGTATCTGATCAGCAAAGGTGGTCCTATCGCGTCGGGTGGTGGGGCCAATTGTTGGGGGGGCGACCCGAATTGGTTGAGGTGGTAAAATGATTGACCGCAATATGACCGATTACGCGCGCGCCTATGCCGATTTCCGCTGGAACATTCCACATTCTTTGAACATGGCAACACAGGTCTGCGATGATTGGGTGGCCCGCGATCCAAACCGTTTGGCCCTGTTAGATCTCTCTGATCCAGGGCAGCCACTGTCCTACAGCTATGCTGACCTTGCGCGCCATGCCGCGACACTGGCACATCACTTGGTTTCACTGGGTGTCATGGCGGGGGACCGCGTTGGTGTTCTTAGATCACAAGGCATTTGGACAGCCGCTGCGCATGTCGCGATTTGGAAGATCGGTGCAATTTCTATTCCGTTATTCAAGCTTTTTGGCCCTGAT
>RFZH01000022.1 GCA_009920815.1 Paracoccaceae bacterium | reverse complement strand
ACAATTTTGATATTTTGTTTTCAAATTTATGATTTTTTAACTTTTTTCTGCGCTAGCGCACGATCCGATAACGCTTCGATAACGTTTTGTCTGATCGCCTACAAAGTAGAGGGCCTAGGACTGCCTTTCTATTTTTAAGGAAAAGAAAATGAAAAACTTATATTTTACTTTATGTTCATCGATCGCTTTATTGTCAGCGTGTTCTTCTGGAAGCGGTACGGATACAACGCAATCAGGTAATAAACTGAACAATCAGGTGTCACAGCAGCAATTAACGACAACGCATGTTTTTGCGAATGATGCTGGAAATATGGGAGACATAAACACGGCAGGTACCACACTAACGGCGCAAACTGGGTTGGTTTCTGGCATGGCGCTTGATTACGACGCTCATAAAACATCAACCGAAACCGCGACTTTTGCAATTTCAAAAGGTGCGGATGGTGAAGCGGTTATGATTGTCGATGGCGTTACTTACAATTTTGTGTCGGGTGATCGGCTCAGCGACGGGAGTGGGTACAATACGACTAAAAACCCTGATTTTAACAAACTTACAGATGATTTAATCTATCTGACACCATACGGCGGAGAAAATCTGGCGTCTGCGCTGGATGCCAATAATTCAAATTATTTGCAAGTGTGGGAATATGGTGTGGATAGTCCGGACGCAACCGTGGCAAAACATGGTTTTGCAGTAGTTGGTGCACAAACCGCGTTTGCTGATGTCGCGGGCAACGCCGCTGCCACCTATTCAGGCAGTGCAGAACTTAAGTTGGTTCCTGTAAATGGCTATTCTACACAAGTGTTGCGCGAAATCCTTGTAAGGGGAGAATTAGGGATGAGTGTCGATTTCCTAAGTGAAAGCATATCAGGTAATTTAAATAGTCTAAGCTATACCAATGGAGTCGGAACTTCGCCATCGGATTTAAGTGGGACCGTGTCTCTTGATGCCACCGACATCAATGCGAATGGGGAATTTGCTGGTGTGATGTCACCCGATCAGGCCTTCCAGCAGCAATTTGGTTTAGATGCCGAAGATAAGGGGAGTTATAGCGGTGGCCTTTTTGGGCCAGAAGCTAACCAAATTGGTGGTACGATGGGATTGACGTCGTCGAAATTCACTGGTTACGGCTATTTCACGGCTGATAAAGATCCGGCCAAGTGATATCTCTGTCTAAGGGGGGCGATGCACCAGTGTCGCCCTTTTTCATTTCGCAATCTGTTTTTTCAACAGGTCAATTGATTTTAACGAATAGAGCGGATATTGATGCCTCAACCTAGAGGCACAAAATGAAACGACCCATCGTTGGAATTATTAGCAATCAACACCTGATCAATGATCAATTTATGGTCCATGGGGCTGCCCATATAAATGTTGAGGCGATTGCCAAGGTCACAGGGTGTTTGCCGCTGATTGTTCCGACCGCGCCGTCGATGATTGATATTGATGATCTATTGGCAACCTGTGACGGGTTTTTGTTCACGGGGGGCCGTGCCAACGTGCATCCCAGCGAGTATGGTGAAGAAGAAACGCCAGCGCATGGCGCCTTTGACCGCGACCGTGACGGAATTTCCTTGAATTTAATCCGCGCCTGTGTCGACCGTGGCCAGCCGATTTTTGGCATTTGTCGCGGATTCCAAGAGGTTGCAGTTGCGATGGGATCCAGCCTGCACCCCGAAATCCGGGATCTGCCGGGGCGGATGAACCACCGTATGCCCCCCGACGGCACGCTTGAGGAAAAATTCGCACTTAGGCACGAAGTGACTTTTTCGGAAAACGGTGTGTTTCATCGTGTCTTGGGGGCGAAAACAGTGATGACAAACACCTTGCACGGGCAGGGTATCAAGATCGCTGGCCCGCGCATCGCCATTGATGGCCATGCCCCCGATGGCACACCAGAGGCGATATATGTCAAAGACGCGCCAGGCTTTACGCTTTCGGTGCAATGGCATCCTGAATGGAATGCGCAAGCGGATCCTGTGTCGCGTCCCTTATTCACTGCCTTTGGTGCGGCCGTTCATTCATGGGCAAAGGGTGAGCGTGGGCAGCTGAAATCTGCCTGAGGTCACAAATCGGTTCGAATGTCCCACAGGTCTGGAAATAAAACGACCTCTAACATTTTTTTCAGATAAGCTGTCCCACTGGTGCCACCTGTGCCGCGTTTTTGGCCGATAATCCGCGTGACAGTTGTCACATGGTTAAACCGCCAGCGGCGCAAATAATCTTCTAAATCAACAAGTTTTTCCGCCAGTTGGTACAGGGTCCAATATCGATCCGGGGCGCGATATACTTCTAACCATGCATCTTTGTGCGTCGCACATTGGGGGCCCGTATTTTCCAAAAGCGTACAGGCCACCGAATAAAGACTTGGGCGTTCTAATTCCATAATCAAACGTCGCTTTAGCGTGGGGTCGTGGGAATGCACGGCAAGCATGTTCAGATTGCGATTGCCCAAGATGAATTCAACCTCGCGATATTGCGCTGATTGAAATCCCGAGGATTTGCCCAAGCTTTTGCGAAAACGCGTGTATTCGTTGGGGGTCATTGTGCGCAGAACATCCCACGCATTATTGAGTTGTTCAAAGATGCGACCCACACGCGTAAGCATTTTGAAGGTCTGTTCAATCTGGTCGGTTTCCATCGCGCGACGTGCCGAATTTAATTCGTGAACAACAAGTTTCAACCAAAGCTCTGAAGTTTGATGTTGAATAATGAAGAGCATTTCATCATGCGCATCACTCAGCTGGAATTGCGCGTTTAATATCGTATCAAGATGCAAATATGCACCATAGGACATGTCATTGGCGAATGACGTGTGTGCCCCGTCTTGGGCAGGATCATAGGATGTCATTGAAATTTACCTTTCCGCGTTTCATTCAATAGTTGTGAATGATCATGCAGCTAGGTATTCAGCGCGCCCACCATGGCCAATTTTCGCCAAACCGCGATCCAAGCGTTGGGGCGCGTAATTGCAATTTTCGACGTTTTATCAAACAAATGGCTTTGCATACCTAAACGCTAGCAAAAGAAAATGTTAAAATCAACGTGATAATTTTGCATCAAGTTGATTCAATAAGTAATTGATAAGTAGTATTTATTTTATCATGTGACGGTGTTGCGGACACTGTATTTTGGATCATCCCACAGGCGGGCGTGCATAACATGGGCGATGCGTTTGATGGCTTCGTCGACATCTGATGCATCAATAAACAGTGGCGTAAAACCAAATCGCATAATGTCTGGGGCCCGAAAATCACCAACCACACCAGCCGCGATACATGCCTGCATGGCGGCATATCCATGATCAAAGCGAAAGCTCACTTGTGATCCGCGCTGGGCTGGATCGCGCGGAGATGCAAGCGTTAACATGGGGCAGGTGGCTTCGATCCCATCAATGAACTGTTGCGTCAGGGCGCATGATTTTACGCGCACCTCAGTCATATTAACCTGATCCCAAATGTCTAGAGCGGCCGCCAAGGACGCCATCGCAATGACCGGTGGTGTGCCCACGCGCATACGATCTATTCCAGCGCCCGATCGATATTCTAGGTCGAAATCAAACGGTGCAATATGTCCCAACCATCCTGACAATGCGGGTTCGACGTGATCTGCCAAGGCAGGTTTGACATAGATGAACGCGGGCGCCCCGGGTCCACCGTTGAGGTATTTGTAGCTACATCCAACTGCAAAATCTGCGCCCACGCCCGCAAGGTCAACATCAACCGCGCCGGCCGAATGTGCCAGATCCCAGATGGTCAGGGCACCCATATCATGCGCCCGCTGGGTTAGGTCTGCCATGTTGTGACGGCGACCTGTGCGATAATCGACCTCGGTGATCAAGGTCACGGCAACGTCATCGGTGATCGCGTCATAGATATCCTCTGGTGCGACAACCCGCAATTCATGGCCTGCGCCCAATGATTTGATCAGCCCTTGCGCCATATAGAGATCAGAGGGAAAGTTTCCCTTATCCGACAATATAACACGACGACCAGGACGCAGCGCAAGAGCGCTGGCCAATGCCTGATAGACCTTGATAGAGAGCGTATCGCCGATCATCACCTGGCCTGTTTCGGCACCAATCAACCGGCCAATACGGTCGCCGAGGGATTTAGACTTGGCCATCCAGCCTGCTTTGTTCCAGCCCGTGATTAACATATCCCCCCATTCGTCACGCATCATTGACGAAACATGGTCAGCTGCGTGCACCGGCAGGGGCCCCAATGAATTTCCATCCAGATAAACCATGCCTTCGGGCAGGTGAAACTGTGCTTTTGTCCATGCAAAATCGGTCATACTTGGCCACCTGCGATTTCAATTGTTTGTCCGTTTACCGATCCTGATGCAGGATCACAGAGCCAAAGCGCGGTTCGTGCGATTTCATCGGCGGCGATCAAACGACCGTGGCGGTTTTGTGATGTCATCATCGACATCGCGTCGTCTTGGGACACACCCGCCCGGGTTTTAATGGCCTCAACGTTACGGGTGACAATGTCAGTATCGACATAGGCAGGGCAGATTGCGTTGAATGTGATGGGGCCGCCCATGAATTCCTCTGAATAGGACCGGATCAATCCGATGACGGCATGTTTCGACGCGCTGTATGCACCTGCGCCTTTTAATCCTTTGACCCCTGCGATGGAAGAAACGGCAATCACACGTCCCCAATCTGTGGTGGTCATGGAGCGCATGGCTTCACGTATTGTGACAAATGCCCCATCAAGGTTGGTTGCCATGATCTTGCGCCAAAACTCTAGATCGGTTTTTTGCAATGTGCGCCCTTCGGCAATGCCTGCATTTGCGACGCAGATTTGGATTGGACCACGCGCAGCGACAGCGTTTGCGATGGTCTCGATCTGGGCCGCTTCGTCTGTGACGTCCATTGCGGCGGCGTGAATGCGTCCCCCTGCAACCTGTTGCAAAACGTCCAACCGACGTCCCGTGATTGTCACCTCTGCGCCTGCGGCCGCTAGTGATCGCGCAATGGCCAAACCGATCCCCGTGCCACCCCCCGTGACCAATGCGTGTTTGCCAGATAATTCCATATCAATCCCCGTTCTAAATATTTTTCCCGACTGTATCGATTTTCCAACCTGTGACAAGTTGCGCAATAAAATTTCGTTTTTGATATTCACAAAAATGAATTTAACTGTAGGATGTACCCAACACAGAGGGATCCATCATGCGCACAACACTTATTGTTTCTTCGATTTTGGCCGCGTCCGCCAGTTTCGCAAGCGAAGATATTGCTGATCAATATCCGCAATCGGAACTCTATTCAAAACCCGTCGAAGTCATCCCGCATGGTGTTGTTGTTATCAATGGCAGTGCATCGGCACGTTTGGCGGCAGCGTTGCACCAAGAAATAAAGCAGGTCACAGATAAACCTGTTAAATTGGTCATCAACGAAAACGGCCAAGGTCACGCAATGTTGGGCAATTCCTATTGGGCCGATTTGGGCGTTGATATCTTGGCCCATGAAGAGGCTATCGAAGAGGTCGAAGAAAATGGCGATTTTATCCTGCAAGGGATGCAACGCTATAACAGAGACAAAGCCGAAGGGACCCGCGTCGTCATCCCGAACCTGTCATTCAGTGATCGCTATGATTACGAATTAGGCGGGGTGAAATTCGAAATTCTGCATCTTGGCCCCGCGCATGGTCCGGGGGACACCCAAGTTTGGATCCCGCAATGGGGCATGATGATTGCGGGCGATATTGCGTTTCATGAACGCATGCCTCCCATCTTTGAAGATACCTGTACCAGCTGTTGGATAGACACGTTTGAAAATGCGTTCATGGCGTTGAACCCGACCTATGTCATTCCCGGTCACGGTCACCCGACCAATTTGGCCCAAGTCACCCGCTATACCCGCGATTATCTGGTGGACCTGCGTGAAAAGATTGCTGGACACATGGACAACGGCGGTGATCTGGCCGGGGCCTATTATGTGGATCAAGATCGTTGGCGCCATCTGGATACGTTTGAAGAACTGGCCACGAAAAATGCAGGCCGTGTCTATGCCGAGATGGAGTTTGAATAGATAATGTTAAAGCCCGCGATGCATCGTCTTGCGCTTTGCCTGTCATTGATTGTGCCACATGCCGTTTTAGCTGATGATCTTTCTGATGAGATTATCGGTTACATGGATTTTGCAACCTATGAATCGGGCATCATTCTACCGCAACAATTGACGCAGGATGTGTTTGACGCGGCTTTGTTTGTGGATACGCGTGACGCAGATCAATATGCCGCCGGCACTATTCCGGGTGCAATCAACATTGACTGGCGTGAAATTCCCGGGCGGATCGATGAATTGCCAGACAATCGCATGGTTATTTTGTTTTGCAACACTGGGTCACTGTCCGCACAGGCCACATTTGCGGTCCGTTTGATGGGGCGTGACAATGTGTTGGTTTTGCAAACGGGACGCACCGGCTGGTTGCAGGAAGCAGCCTATAAACCCACACCATGATGAAATACCTAGATATCCCACCTTTTTGGTTGATCGCCGCTTTGTCCCTAGCTTGGATACAGGGGCAGTATTTTGATTTTGGGTTTTCGTTGGATTTTCCGATGGTTCAAATGTTAGGGGGGATGTTGGTCGGCGGTGGGATTATCTTGATCGCGCTTGCCACCATTGAGTTTGTTAAACACAAGACCACAATCATACCGCATCAAACAGCCGAACGACTGATCACGCAGGGTATCTTTAAGAGGTCGCGCAATCCAATTTACCTCGGAGATGCGCTGATATTACTGGGACTGATTCTCAGGTGGGATTCGGTGTTATCGCTATCATTGTTGCCCATATTTGTATGGGTTATCGAAAAACGGTTCATTTTACCCGAAGAAGACCGTTTAAGGCGCAAATTCAGGGTGGAATTTGCTCGTTATTTAAAGCAAACACGTAGGTGGATTTAGAGAAAACGACGCCTTGTCGAATAAAAGCGCCTCAGCGCTGGGCAGGGGACCAGAAACAGTAATGTTAACCGCGCTGCGATGCGCGATTAAAAAGGGGACGGAAACGTTGAAAATAGGAACTCCTAAAGAGGTCTTTGACGGGGAAAATCGCGTCGCGATGACACCCGACAGCGCTTTGCAGCTGCAAAAGCTGGGACATGAATGTTTGATCGAGGCGGGTGCAGGCGCAAACGCTGGTTTCTCGGATGCTGCATATGCGGCGGCTGGCGTGACGGTTGTGAAAACTGCCGCAGCGCTCTGGAAAGAGGCCGACATTATCGCCAAGGTACGCCAACCTGACGCAGCAGAACTAAAACGCCTGTCGGCGGATAAAACGCTGATCTCGTTCTTTAACCCTGCCGGAAACGAAGAAGGCATGGACGCCGCCAAGAAAAAAGGCGCAACCGTTATCGCGATGGAAATGGTTCCGCGTATTTCACGTGCGCAAAAAATGGACGCGCTTTCATCGATGGCAAACATCGCGGGCTATCGCGCTGTGATCGAGGCGGGCAACAACTTTGGCCGTTTCTTTACCGGTCAGGTAACAGCCGCAGGTAAAGTCCCGCCAGCCAAAGTTTTGATCGTGGGTGCAGGTGTGGCAGGTCTGGCCGCCATCGGCACATCAACATCACTGGGTGCGATCACCTATGCGTTCGACGTACGTCCAGAAGTGGCCGAACAAGTTGAATCCATGGGTGCTGAATTTGTGTACCTTGATTTCGAAGAAGAACAACAAGACGGCGCCGCAACAGGCGGTTATGCGTCTGTTTCCAGCCCCGAATTCCGCGATGCGCAATTGGCGAAATTTCGTGAACTGGCGCCACAAATGGATATTGTGATCACAACCGCGTTGATCCCCAACCGCGAAGCGCCAAAGCTTTGGTTGGCGGATATGGTCGCGGCGATGAAGCCAGGATCCGTTATCATTGACCTTGCCGCCGAAAAGGGCGGCAACGTTGAAGGCACGGTCAAGGACCAAAAAGTTGTCACGGAAAATGGTGTGACGATCGTCGGTTACACCGATTTCCCAAGCCGTATGGCGGCGCAAGCCTCTTCGCTTTATGCGACAAACATTCGTCACATGATGACCGATTTGACACCCGCAAAAGACGGTGTGGTCAATCACAACATGGAAGACGACGTTATTCGTGGCGCGACCGTAACCCACGCAGGTGAAATAACTTTTCCACCGCCCCCGCCAAAGATCGCCGCGATTGCGGCGAAATCAAAGGAAAAACCCAAGGAACTTACGCCAGAGGAAAAGCGTGCCGCAGAAGCAGCTGCCTTCAAAGCGGCAACCAAGCAACAGGTTGGCGTTTTGGCGATCGGAACAGTGCTTGTCTTGATCTTGGGGGCCTATGCGCCCGCATCCTTCATGCAGCACTTTATCGTGTTCGCGCTCGCGTGTTTCGTTGGCTTCCAAGTCATTTGGAACGTCTCACACAGCTTGCATACGCCATTGATGGCGGTGACAAACGCGATCTCGGGGATTGTGGTCTTGGGTGCGTTGTTGCAAGTCGGATCAAGCAGCTGGTTGGTAATGATCCTGTCAGCCATTTCAATTTTGATTGCAACGATCAACATCGTTGGTGGCTTTATGGTCACGCGCCGCATGTTGGCGATGTTCCAAAAATCTTAACTTAAGGAGCGGATATAATGTCTTACGGTATTGTTTCAGCGGCATATGTCGCCGCAGCCGTCCTGTTTATCTTGTCCTTGGGCGGATTAAGCGGACAAGAAAGCGCAAAACGCGCGGTTTGGTATGGCATCGTTGGGATGGCTTTGGCCATCGCCGCGACAGTCTTTGGACCTGGAATGGGCAATTATTTGGTGGTTTTGGTCACCATCGGCATCGGCGCGTTTTTAGGTATGCAGGTTGCGGGCAAAGTCGAGATGACTGAAATGCCACAACTGGTTGCTGCATTGCATAGCTTTGTTGGTTTGGCCGCCGTGTTCATCGGCTATAACGCCTATCTGGAATTGGGCGCGGTCAAAGCAATCATGGCGGACGCACCTTCTGTATTACGCGGCGAAGGTTTGGCCACTTGGATGCACGAAAATGGCATCACGGGGTTCCGTGAAAAGCTGTCGCATAAAGATGCAGTTGAAGTCGCGATCCTAAAAGTAGAAGTCTTTTTGGGTGTCTTTATCGGTGCTGTGACTTTTACAGGGTCGGTGATTGCGTTTGGCAAATTGGCGGGCAAAGTTGACGGCAAGGCGGTAAAACTGCCTGGTGGTCATTTCTTAAATGCCACGGCGGCGATTTTGTCGGTGATCCTGATGATCATGTTCCTGAATGGGTCAGGCATGTGGACGCTGGTTCTGATGACTTTGTTGGCGTTCTTTATCGGCTATCACCTGATCATGGGGATTGGCGGCGCAGATATGCCTGTTGTTGTGTCTATGCTGAACTCATACTCTGGTTGGGCGGCTGCAGCGATTGGTTTTTCACTGGGCAACGATTTGTTGATCGTGACAGGCGCTTTGGTTGGCTCGTCCGGTGCGATTTTGTCCTATATCATGTGTAAAGCAATGAACCGGTCATTCATTTCGGTGATCCTTGGCGGCTTTGGCGGCACCACAGGCCCCGCTATGGAAGTCGAAGGCGAACAGATCGCAATCGATGCAGAGGGCGTTGCGGCGGCCTTGGACGAGGCGGACAGCGTTGTGATCATTCCGGGCTATGGCATGGCCGTCGCCCAGGCACAGCAAGCGGTGTCAGAATTGACCAAACGTCTGCGCGACAAAGGCAAGAACGTTCGTTTTGCGATCCACCCAGTTGCAGGACGTTTGCCCGGACACATGAACGTGTTGTTGGCCGAAGCAAAGGTGCCCTATGACATCGTGTTGGAGATGGACGAAATCAATGATGATTTCCCAGACACCGACGTCGCGATTGTGATCGGGTCTAATGATATCGTGAACCCTGCCGCGCAAGAGGATCCAAACAGCCCAATCGCGGGCATGCCTGTCTTGGAATGCTGGAAAGCAAAACAGGTGTTTGTGTCCAAACGTGGTCAAGGAACGGGATATTCGGGTATCGAAAACCCATTATTCTATAAAGAGAACACACGCATGTTCTATGGAGATGCAAAAGAATCCCTGAACAAGTTGTTGACCTTGATCAGTTAATCTAACTCATTTCGAGAAAAACACCCGTCCATTGTGGCGGGTGTTTTTTTATGTCGAATTGCTAACGCAATCCGACCAGCTGGGGGCGCTAACGCCCCCCAGACCCCCAGTTGAGCATTTTCACAAAGATGAAATTATACCGATTTGTATGCATTGGTATCCTGTAATAAATTGAAAAATAGTGATTTTTTCCTTTACCGCTTGGGTTTGGATGTTTAGTTTACAAAGAAAATGATATTAGGTGTCCAATGCCGCTGATCCAAGATCATCCGATGCGCTATAAGCTGGCCAATGAATTACATGCGCGCCCATTTCCGTCGTTTTCGGCGCCCGGGACTGTCGCGTATTTGGCCATCAAACAGCCGCAGCATGCTGTGTCGCGTGACCGCGAACGGGAACGTTTGGATTTGATTGCCCTGTTAGACCGCTTTGGCACCCCACATCCTCAACCGGGTGCTACGCATTTTTTTGGGGACCTGGGTCGACACAAATTAAAGTGGGAACAGCATACAGAGTTTGTGACCTATACCTTATTTTCAAATGAGCTGTCTGAGCGCGCGTTTGATGCGACCGTGTTTGAAGCGTTTCCAAAGGATTGGTTGGCACAGTTAGAGGGGGTTTGCATAACCTCTGCGTCGATCCGGATCGAGCGTAGATCGGCGGATGAAGATATCGCACAGCATTTGCGCGATTGGTTTGTCCCGGAAAGTTTGGCTGTAAGCTATGTTTTGGACAACGCGGCGATTGTTGCCGCCGACTTTCGAATTGATGAATTGGGGCACCATCGGATTGCAATGTTTGTAGATCCGTCAACGGGCGAGCGCCGGATAGGGCGGATAATTCAACGTTTGTGCGAAATTGAAACATATAAGACAATGTCTATGTTGGGGTTTTCGCGGGCGCGATCAATGCAGGCACGTATGAGCGAAATAGATGCACAGCTGTCTGATTTAATGGTGAAAATGTCTAATGCTGATATCCCTGCAGAGGGGACGTTGAATTCGTTTTTACATGTGTCTGCAGAGTTAGAAAACATGTCAGCACAGTCAGCTTTTCGGTTTGGTGCAACATGGGCGTATCAGGCCATCTTGAACCAGCGTATTGAGGTTTTGCGCGAAGAACGTTTTATGGGGCGCCAGACCTTTTATGAATTCATGATGCGGCGGTATGATCCCGCAATGCGGACAGTAAAGTCCACCGAGACCCGTCTATCGGCCATGGCAGATCGTGCGATGCGCGCGGGTGAGTTGCTGCGGACCAAGGTCGACGTGGAACGCTCTGCGCAAAACCAAGCGGTACTTAAAAGCATGGATCAACGCGCCGATCTACAGCTGAGATTGCAAAAAACTGTTGAAGGCTTATCGGTCGTTGCAATCAGTTATTACGCTGTGTCGCTGGTGGGGTATGTGATTTACCCCTTGGCCGACATGTTTCAGGTGACCAAGGGGATGTTGACAGCAGCGATCACTCTGCCGGTTGTATTGGCTGTTTGGTACCTAGTGCGTCGTATCCGCGCAAAGATGGAATAACGTCTAACGCATATTGCGTGATTTTTGCACCAAGCGCGACAAAGACCAAGGCAAGTATCGCCGTAACAGAGAGGGTTGGGATACCTGCTAGGCCAGCCCCGATTGTACAACCGCCCGCGACCACGCCGCCAAATCCCATCAACACCGCAGCCAAGCCATAACGTCCCATTTGCGCAGGGCCAGTAAACCCGACCCATTCAAAGCGGCGCGACACCAATCCGGATAAGAACGCGCCGCCTAAGACGCCTGCTAACAGGCCGACTGTGAATTTGGCACTGACAGAGGTCGATGCGACAATCCAAAACACTGTGTCCGCGGCGGGCAATGTGAATGCAAGGCTTTCAAAGGCGATTGGGTCAAAATCGTCATATAGCACGTATCCGGTTCCAATCCACGCGACAGCAGGCAATGCACCAATGATCGCAGCCATGATCAGATGTGTGACACGATTGCCTGATGATACTGCAAACCACAAAAGGGCCGCGATCGCGATCCAGTGCGCGATTGGAGCAACGGTTCCGATGGATGCAGCATCACCCAGATCAAGCGTGTAAGAATTCAATGCGATCCGTAAATCTGCCAAAGGGCCTTTCAAGGTGGCATTTGCGACCAATCCAAACAACAGAACGGTGAAAAGTGCCCGCATGTTTCCTGTGCCCGATAACACGGTCAGGCGTGATGCACAGCCACGCGACAAAACCATGCCGACGCCAAACAGTAATCCCCCGACGGCGGCTGCTGCAATCGGCGCATCTGATGCCAAAAAACGGTGATCCGAAAAATCAATCAATTCATATGAAACCGCCGCTTGTGTTCCCGCTATTGCGACCGCAAGCGCGATCATCCAAAGCCCTGCGGCCTGTTTGCGATCTTGACCGATCAAAGCGCGGCGAAAGCAAAATCTGGTTTGTTCAGCAAACAGCCCAAAAACTGCGCCCAGAATAAGTGCAAAGAATAGGCTCACCTGAGGTGCGGTTAGCGTTTCAAAGCCAAGAGTGTCAAACATTGCGGATCTCCGATATTGGGATATAATCCCGAAATAGCGGGAAATATCTAATTTACAATGTCTGATGTCTTAGCGGGAACCTTTCCTTTTGGGAAAATTTCCTGATTTGATGCGATATGGTGGAATGGTGATCCGATCATTGCTCTTACTGTCAGAATGGGTTTTTAATAGGGGGCAACGGGTGGAGTTTTATTTTTATTTCATCCTCTAAAAGATTTGAGGGAAAAGATGCCGATCAAGAACCGTTTTTCTGAATTACAGGCCGATATCACGTCATGGCGTCGGGATATTCATGCGCACCCAGAGGTGTTGTATGAAACGCACCGCACGTCTGCTTTGGTGGCAGAAAAATTACGGGCTTTTGGCTGTGATGAGGTGGTGACAGGGATTGGACGCACTGGTGTTGTGGGTGTCATTAAAGGACGCACAAACACCTCAGGTCGGGCCATCGGATTGCGCGCAGATATGGATGCACTGCCAATCGCCGAAGAAACAGGTTTACCTTATGCCTCGCAAAATCCGGGTGCTATGCATGCCTGCGGACATGATGGACATACGGCTATGTTGTTGGGGGCCGCGCAGTATTTGGCAGAAACGCGCAATTTTGATGGTACGGCCGTCGTTATTTTTCAACCCGCCGAAGAGGGCGGCGCAGGCGCACGCGAGATGTGTCAGGATGGTCTGATGGATCGTTTTGGTATCAATGAGGTCTACGGCATGCATAATTGGCCTGGTGTCGAACAGGGCAAATTCGGCATCCGCGCCGGATCTTTTTTTGCCGCCTCAGATTTCTTTGACATTGCTGTAAAGGGAAAAGGTGGCCATGCCGCCAAGCCGCAAGAGGCGATTGACCCGATTGTTGTCGCCAGCCACATCGTTTCCGCCTTGCAAACCATCGCCAGCCGGAATTCTGACCCTGTTCAGCAGATGGTCATTTCCGTGACCTCGATTGAATCCTCATCCAAGGCCTATAACGTGATCCCGCAATCGGTGCATATCAAAGGGACAGCGCGTACGATGGATGCAGACCATCGCGATTTGGCCGAAAAGCGGTTGGTTGCTTTGGCGCAACAGGTGGGCGCGGCCTTTGGAGCTGAGGTCACCGCAACCTTTAACCGCAGCTATCCTGTGATGGTGAACCATGAGGCGCAAACGGAATTCGCGGCACAGGTCGCCAAATCGATCACCGGACAATGCGACCACGCGCCATTGGTCATGGGCGGCGAAGATTTCGCTTTCATGCTTGAGGAACGGCCCGGCGCATATATTCTGGTCGGCAACGGCGATAGCGCGCCGGTGCATCATCCGGCCTATAATTTCAATGATGATATCATCCCTGTTGGCTGCAGCTGGTTGGCGGGCTTGATTGAACAGGGCATGCCTGCTGCATAAGGGGAACACAATGTCAAAAGCAATTTTGAGCTGTGCCATTACTGGCGCCATTCACACACCCTCTATGTCGCCTCATCTGCCGGCATCAGGCGCAGAGATTGAGCAAAGCGCGATTGATGCGGCGGCGGCAGGGGCATCGATTTTGCATTTGCATGCGCGCAGTGATGCCGATGGCAGACCCGTACAAACCGCTGAGGCGTTTTTAGAGTTTTTGCCAAAGATCGCCGCGTCTACGGATGCGATACTCAACATCACTACAGGCGGAAGCCCACATATGAGTGTGGCGGAACGTGTCGCCCCGGCGCGTGATCTTAAGCCAGAGCTGGCGTCGCTGAATATGGGGTCAATGAACTTTGGCCTTTTTCCTATGTTGAAACGCTATTCTGATTTTCAACATGATTGGGAACGTCAGCATTTAGAGAACAGCCGTGATTTGGTGTTCAAAAATACCTATGCCGATATCGAACATATTTTAGGGGTTTGTTTGCCAAACGGGACGCGGTTTGAATTTGAATGCTATGATACTAGCCATTTGTACAACCTTGCATATTTCGTTGATCGCGGCTTGGTGAAACCGCCTTTCTTGGTGCAAACGGTGTTTGGGATCCTAGGTGGTATTGGGACGCATCCCGATGATGTGGCCCATATGAAACGCACCGCCGACAGATTGTTTGGATCTGATTACATTTGGTCCGTTCTAGGGGCAGGCCGATCGCAAATGTCAATCGCGGCCACTGCCGCGGGCCAAGGTGGGTCTGTGCGCGTCGGTTTAGAGGATAATCTATGGCTTGGCAAAGGACAGCTTGCACCCGATAACGCAACCCAAGTGCGCAAAGCGCGCGACCTTTTAGCCGCGCTTTCGGTCGAGGTCGCGACACCTGATGAGGCGCGTAAAATGTTGAACCTAAAAGGCCGCGATAAGGTTGGGTTTTAAGGGACATCATGCGCAGTTTAGATCCCAACCAAATGAGTGAGCTGGTAATATATGACCTGACCACGGATGCTGTATCAGTTATTTTTCAAACAGACGCCCTGATTGAGGCGCCCAATTGGTCCCTTGACGGTGAAAGCCTCATCTATAATCAGGACGGTCATTTATTTCGTATCTCTGCGGCGCAGGGCGGTCGGCCGTCAATCATTGCCAGTACGCCTTTGCGTGATTTGAACAATGACCACGTTTTGGATCCGAATGGGCAAGACATTTATGTGTCTTCAAATGACGGTCATTTGTATCGTGTACCTTTGGCTGGTGGCGCGGCGGTGCGGGTTTCAAACACAGATCGCGATTCCGAAGGTTTTCGACATTATTTGCACGGCGTGTCACCGGATGGGCGGATGCTGGCATATGTGGGGCTGGTCAGGCGCGGTGAACAAGTCGAGACACGTCTTTACACTCTTGATCTTGAAACGGGTGAAACGCGTTGCCTTACCGACGGTGCCTATCCCGTTGACGGCCCCGAATACGCGCATGATGGCGCATATATTTATTACAACGCAGAATATGCGGATGGGCCGAAAGGGGGCGCACAGGTTTTTCGCATGCGCCCAGATGGGACACAGGTCACACAATTGACCCAAGATGATCGTGTTAATTGGTTCCCGCACCTGTCACCTGATGGCACGTGGCTGTGTTACCTTTCATACCCGGCCGGGACGCTTGGGCATCCAGCTGATCGCGATGTAACAATAAATCTTATGTCACTGGACAGCGGTGCAATAAAGGTTCTTGATAGATTTAATGGCGGGCAGGGCAGTATCAACGTGAATTCATGGTCCCCCTGTGCAACCAAATTTGCCTATGTTCGTTATCCGAAATCCGCTGCGACGGAAAATACACCCGGTGGCGTATAATCTATTGAAACTTAAAACCCCGCTGGTTAGGGTTTGATGTCAACTTGTGTAATAAGGGATGTAGGGATGACAAAATATTCAAAAAAACAGGTGGTTTTTCATTGGCTTATAGCAATGATGATCGCAACACAGTTCATATTTCATGATGCCATCAGTGACGCATACGAAGCCACGTTGCGCGGCATTGAAGTGGCGTTTAACCCATTGGTCGCTGCGCATGTTTTTGTAGGGATTGCGGTTTTGGTTCTAACTGTTTGGCGTTTTTCGGTGCGTCAAAAGACAGGTGTTCCGCCCTATCCTGAGGCTGAATCAAAGGTGACAAAATTGGCATCAGAGATCGTGCATTATGGGACCTATGTCTTAGGTATCTTGTTGCCTATCTCGGGCGGGGCTGCATGGTTTGGTGGTGTCAAAGCCGCTGCAGAGGCGCATGAAGTGATGAAAGCAATCTTGATGGCCCTGGTTGCGCTGCATATTGGCGGGGCCCTGTTCCACCTGTTTGCCAAGAAAAATAACATCTTTAAGCGGATGTGGTTCTGATAAAGGAAATGGAATGAAACGTCGTAAGTTACTGCAAGACGGAACAACGGCATCAGAAATCGGTTTGGGCTGTATGAGCTTTGCAGGATTTTATGGTGCAACGGATGAAAAGACATCACATGAAACACTGTCCTATTGTGTCGATCATGGGTTGGATTTCATGGACACGTCTAATGTTTACGGCAACGGCGTTTCGGAAACAATGATTGGCAATTTCGTGCGTAAAACGCGCGCGAAATTGATCATTGCCACCAAAGGGGGCATCGTACGCGACGGGCGCAGCGACAAGCGATTTGACAATTCGAAACCGTATTTGCGTGTGAACCTAGAAGATTCCCTCAAGCGATTGGCGGTCGATTGTGTGGATTTATATTATATTCATCGGCGCGATCCCGATATACCCGTCGAAGAGGTTATGGAAACCTTGCTTGGGTTCAAGCGCGAAGGCTTAATCAAGGGTATTGGGTTGTCAGAAGTGTCGCCCACGACATTGCGCCGCGCCTCTGCGGTTGGTCCTGTCGACGCTGTACAAAGCGAATATTCTTTGTGGACGCGATCCCCCGAAATGGGCTTGATCCAAGCCTGCGCTGAATTGGGGACTGCGTTTGTGCCGTTTTCGCCTGTTGGACGTGGTTTGTTTACTGATGTTCGACCTGACCCAACCCGCTTTACGACGCCTGACATTCGAATGGGAATTCCCCGTTTTCAGGGGCAAAATTTTGTTGATAACGTTGCCCGATTTGAACCGTTTCGGGCGCTTGCCCACGCAATGGGTGTATCGACATCGGCTTTGGCCTTGGCGTGGGTCTTGGATCAAGGTCCACATCTTTTGCCTATCCCGGGTACGCGACATGTCAAACATGTCACCCATTATTTAGAGGCATCTGACATGGTGCTTAGTGATGAAATTCGCACCGAAATTGACACACTGTTGCCGATTGGGTGGGCGATGGGGGATCGCTATAACGACGATCAATGGGTTGGCGTTGAACGGTATTCTTAAACAAATTCAGATTGTTCATACAAACTGACAAACGCGTGTGCCTGTGGTACGCGCGTTTTTTTGAATAACTTGCATATATTGAATTTAAGGCCGTCGAGTTTTGATCAAGGATGCGGAATAAATCGCAAGGGCGACCCAGATCATTGGAAATGCAATCTTTTTTTCCCAGCCAAACGGTTCGTCAAAGATAAAGACGGCGGTTAAAAAGATAAAGGTGGGCGCGATATATTGCAGCATCCCAATGGTCGACAGCCGTAAAAGTTTTGCTCCATTTGCATAGACAATCAATGGCACTGCCGTCACGACGCCTGATCCCATCAAAAGCATTGTGGTCGACCAGCTTACGTTTGCAAAGCTGTGCGTCCCATTGATCCAAAGATACATTAAAAAGCCGATTGCAATTGGCGAGAGCACAAGCACCTCAAGGAGAAAGCCTTGGTTCGGACCGATCGGGAGAGAGCGCTTGAAAAGCGCGTAAAACCCCCAGCTAAGGGTCAGCGTGAGTGAGATCCAAGGAAGCGATCCTAATTCATAGGCTAAAACCACGACGGCACCAATGGCAAAGCAAACGGCGACCCATTGCAGGGGGCGCATCCGCTCGCGCAGTAGGATAAACCCTAAAAAGACACTAAAGAGCGGGTTGATATAATACCCCAACGCCGCGTCTAACGTGCGTTGCGTTGAGATAGCATAAACATAGGTCAGCCAATTTATCGAAATAAGCGCTGCGGTCAGCGTTCCCATCGCCAAAAGCTTTGGCGATTTTAAGGCGGTCTGGATATCGCGCGTGCGGCCTAATATGATCAGGATGATTGATGCGACAGGAACGGACCAAATGATGCGGTGTGAAACCACTTCTAACGCTGGGACATGCGAGATCGCTTTTAAATACAGCGGTAATCCGCCCCACATAAGGTAGGCCGCTATTGCAAAGGCCAACCCCCGCGGAGAGTCCTCAGTGTGTGTCATAGGGCTGCGCCTTTGCGAGTTATGATTTCACCGCAGGCTCTAACCCAAAGACGTCAGCAACTGCAACGCCTGATTTCAGTTGTTTGATCCAGCTTTCTTCTGCCGTCATTTTTTCTTGTGCGATTTGCAGGATCCGTGCGGCACTTGCCGATGGAACCGCGACAAGGCCGTCATCATCCCCCAATATCAAATCTCCGGGTGTGATTGTGATGCCACCAAAGTTTACTGGTGTTTGGACTTGGCCGCGCGTTTTGCCGTCTGGGCCACGTGGAGTGATGGCACGCGTGTACACCGAAAAATCAGGCCAAGACCCCATGGCGTTGACGTCGCGAATGGCGCCATCGCAGATAACGCCTGCTGCACCCTTATCGCGCAAATGCCCACACAGAATTTCACCAATCATAGCGTGGCTCGTGATACCAGCGGTCGCAATCACCAAGACATCCCCCTTTTGAACCTGATCCAGTGCATGTAATACAGCGCCAAAATCAGGCGTTTCGCAATGTACAGTGACAGCACGACCAATCAGCGGCGGTTGCTGTGCGGCCGGTTTAATTGGACGGATCGCCGGGTCTATTTGGAGCTGTGGTTCAAGATCGACCACAATTGAAACTGGAACCCCCCGCCAAAGCTCTAGCTCGGCGTCTGTGCAATGTGGGTGGTGTGTTTGGGAAAGTGTAACGGGCATCGGTTTTCGTCCATGTTCATCTATGCCGATCAGTAAACGAACCTTTGGCGCCGTCGTCAAGGCGGACGCGCCGCCCCGTTCAAAACAAAAAAGCTCTCACGACTGTGAGAGCTTTTTTGATTGGAGCGGGCGATGAGATTCGAACTCACGACCCTAACCTTGGCAAGGTTATGCTCTACCCCTGAGCTACGCCCGCGTCCTTGGGTGAGCTGGTGTTTAAATCTTCGCGGCGAAACGTGCAAGAGCAAAGGCGCAGATTTTTCAAAAAAATCACCATGCGGTTTCGCGCCAACCCCACGCATTTGCTAGGCCCAAGCATTCTGAAATTGTGCCGACCCCATTTGATGCTGTTGAATCCCTTAGGCAGCTGGCAGCACTGGCATGCGCCCAGGTCAAACAGGTGTCGATGGGTTGGCCTTGATGCCAGCCATATAAAAACCCTGCGGCAAAGGCATCGCCTGCGCCGTTTGCACCGCGGTTTTGGTCGGGTGGCACGCGAACCGACGGTTTCATATGGACGTTGCCATCGCGATCAACGCTGATGGCGCCTTGGACGCTGTGCACGGTCACACAGGCCATTGCCCCCCGCGCGATGATCAAATGGGCGGCCTTGAGGCACGCGCGCAGGTCGGTTTTCCCATCGACAACACAGGGCAGGTCGGACAATGCGCCCGCCTCGTAATCGTTGATAATCAACGTATCCAAATGCGGCAAACAGGGAAACGCCAAACGCGCAACGGTTTCGGGTTCCACCG
>RFZH01000210.1 GCA_009920815.1 Paracoccaceae bacterium | reverse complement strand
GCTTAAATTGCGATGAAATTATAGCTTGGGCGCCGCATTAGAAAGTGCGCCCAAGCCATCCCTAGGTTTAGCAGGTCTCGATCGCAATCGCGATCCCTTGGCCGCCGCCAATACACATCGTTATAAGGGCTTTACCACCACCCAAACGTTCTAATTCATACAACGCCTTGACCGTTATGATACAGCCCGTTGCGCCAACAGGATGGCCAAGCGCGATTGCGCCGCCATGCGGGTTTACTTTGGCCGGGTCAAGGCCAAGCCCCTTGTTCACCGCAAGCGCTTGGGCGGCAAAAGCTTCGTTGCTTTCTATCACTGCAAAATCGTTGATGGACAGGCCTGTTTTTGCCAACAGGTTTTGAACCGCAGGGACGGGTCCGATGCCCATCACTGCAGGCCGAACACCTGCGTGCGCATAACCCAAAACGCGTGCACGTGGTTTTAGACCTGCACGTTCTGCGGCCTCGGCGCGTGCCAAGACAATTGCCGCTGCGCCATCGTTTATCCCTGATGCATTCCCCGCAGTGACGGTACCGTCTTTTTGGAAAACAGCGCGCAAACCTGACAGTGCGTCAAATGTGGTTTGTTTTGGATGTTCATCAACCTCAAAGGGAACAAGATCACGCTTTTTCTTAACCATGACCGGCGTGATTTGATCGGCAAAAATGCCGTCTGCGATCGCTTTCGCCGCGCGATCCTGACTTGTTAGAGCAAAGGCATCCTGCATGTCACGGGTGATTTCATGTTCACGGGCAACATTTTCTGCGGTTACGCCCATGTGACCAGTACCAAATGGACAATTCAAAGCACCAAGCATCATGTCCAATGTTTTGATGTCGCCCATTTTGGCTCCCCATCGTTGGTCTTGGATAATATAAGGCGACCGGCTCATACATTCTGCACCACCAGCCAAACCAAACTCGGCATCATTTAGCATTAGGGATTGTACAACCGAAACAATCGCCTGTGCGCCTGATCCGCACAATCGGTTTACATTCATTGCTGGCGTCGTATCAGGAACGCCAGCATCCATAGCAGCCACACGGCTAAGATACATGTCACGCGGTTCAGCGTTAATCACATGGCCAAATGCTACGTGCCCGATTTGCCTGCCGTCAACACCGGCGCGCTCTAACGCGGCCTTGGACGCGACTGTACCCAATTCAATGGGCGATGTTCCCGCCAAAGATCCTCCGAACGTACCAATCGCGGTCCGTGCGCCGCCTAAAATTACGATATCTGTCATGGCTTTCCTCGCTTAATTTTGCCATAACTATCGCGATCCCGTTTCAAAAGTCATCTTGAACGTTCCGTCAATTTGATCCTCAATAGATGAAAGCAGTTGCATTGGACGAAAAATGACGAAAACTTTGCTGTCGTTTGGACATGGATATTCGGCGCAGGCCCTTTCCACCCTATTAGTGCCACAGGGGTGGACCATATATGGAACAACCAGATCAGCTGATCGATTTGACGCCCTAAAAGCACAAGGTATTACACCCATTCTATGGAATGACGATCACATTCTGTCTGCACTTGAAAAAAGCGATCACATTCTGTCGTCCGTCGCGCCAACTGCCGAGGGCGATCCAGTTTTGAAGGCCTGCCATACAAGTATTGCCAACGCCGTCCCGAATTTGCGTTGGGTGGGCTATTTGTCGACAACCGGTGTATATGGGGATCGCAACGGCGGCTGGGTCGACGAAAACAGTGACCTACGCCCGGAAACAGAACGTGGACACCGGCGTGTCGAGGCCGAACGCGCATGGCAACAGATCCCGGCACTGCCGCTGCACATCTTTCGGTTAGCCGGTATTTACGGGCCAGGACGTGGCCCGTTTGCCAAAGTCCGCAACGGGACCGCGCAACGAATAATAAAACCTGGTCAAGTGTTCAGTCGCATACATGTCGACGATATCGCACAGGTTTTGGCGGCCTCTATCGCCAATCCAAATCCAACATCTATCTATAACGTCTGCGATGATGACCCTGCTCCGCCACAAGATGTCATCGGCTATGCCGCAGAATTGCTGGGCGTTGCCCCGCCACCAGAGGTCGCATTCAAAGACGCCGAACTCTCTCCAATGGCACGCAGTTTTTATGCGGAAAACAAAAGGGTTTCAAACGCCAGGATTAAAGATGAACTTGGGATTACGTTAAAGTATCCTGATTTTCGATCAGGACTTGCAAACATGCTTGCCGAGAATTCAGATTAGGCGGATGCAGCAATCATTGGTGTGCGGGCACGCCAAAGTAAGAAACCAATAATCGCAATATTCAAAACGTTCCAGCCGATGCCGTTAACAAAAGCCCATGAATAGCTGCCGCCCAGTTCATAAATATACCCAGACAGCCAACCGCCCAGCGCCATTCCAACAATTGTCGCCATCAAAACAAAACCCACCTGTTCACCTGCCTTTTTCGCAGGTAAATATTCGCGGACTATGATCGCATAGCTTGGCACGATACCACCTTGGGACAAACCGAAGAGGGCCGAGACGACGTAGAGCGATACAAGCCCGTCATAGGGTAGGAAAAACACAAGCCCGACGCATTGCAAGGTTGAACTAATAAATAGCGTTCGCAACCCTCCAAGCCGATCTGAGAGAGCGCCCGCAATCAGGCGTGACACGACACCACCCAGCAACATAAGCGACAGCATCTCAGCCCCAACTGCAGGGCCATAGCCCAAATCGACGCAATAGGCCACAATGTGCACTTGGGGCATCGACATTGCGACACAACATCCGATACCGGCAATTCCCAAAAGCCAGACCAACGATCGCGTGGAGACGGGCAACCCTGCCAAGCGCGCGCTGGACAACTGATCAGACACAGCGACCGACGCATCATCCACTTTGCGCCACAATAATAGCGAAAGTGGAACCATTATCAAAAGACATAGCGCGGCTAAAATCTCATAAACGGTTCGCCAGCCGCTTTCCGTCAATGTGCCAGACAAGGCATAAGGCCAGATTGCACCTGACAGATAATTACCGCTTGCCGCAATTGCGACGGCAATCCCGCGCCGTTTTAGAAACCATTGCGATACATCTGCAATCAATGGCCCAAAGGTGGCTGCCGTGCCAAACCCAAGCAGAATCTGAAACATCGAAATCCAGAATAGACTGTTGGAAAAAGACGTGGCCCAAAACGCAGCCGCATTCAAACAGGCGGCGAAAATCAATGTCCAAACAATTCCAAAACGATCAACCAAACGCCCGATCAGATAATTGCCCAATGCAAAACCAACCATAGTTGTTGTATACGGCAAAGATATTTCGCCGCGATCGACGCCCAATTCAGTTTGCATGGCAGGCATCACCATAACAACAGCCCACATGCCAACGTTGCCGATCAGCGCAATCAGCACCGACAAAAGCAAACGCACCCAAGAATATCGACTGTCGTGTATCATCATACGCCGACGCTAATCCTGAGTGCGGGCACTGTACAGTGAATAATATCGCTATCACGCGTCGCCATTAGGCGAGGTCTAGTTCCTTGAGTAAGACTTTGCACTTATCCCAAAGTTCTGCCAAATCACCCGCTTCGACCCAAAGACGATCGAGAACACCAGTTTTCCCGCAATGTTCCATGATGTTCAGCTGCTTTTGCATTCCGCTCACGCCAAGCGCTGCGGCTGAACCAGCAACCTTATGCATTTCTGCGACAAGCTCTAACACATCCGCTGACTTGGAAGCCGGATCATTCATTTTTGTCACGACGGCATTTGCTTCGTCTACAAATCGCTGCATCAAAGACGACATCGCCGCCTGTCCCAATTGGTCCTTCATTTCGTTGATACGGCCTTCGTCCACGTATACCTGTGCCATAGTTTTGTCCCGCGTAATCGTTAAATCATTTATGCC
>RFZH01000209.1 GCA_009920815.1 Paracoccaceae bacterium | reverse complement strand
ATAACTTTTTGTTTCTTGCGCGCCTCAGATTCGCGCTTTTGTTGTTCGTATTTGTATTTACCGTAATCCATGATCTTGCAGACCGGTGGATTTGCGTTCGGTGAAATTTCTACGAGGTCGAGACCGGCTTCGAATGCCATCTCAACGGCGCGTTCCGGTGTAACAACACCAACATTTTCACCATCTGCACCAATTAGGCGGATTTCAGGACATCTAATACGATCGTTTATTCGAGGTCCAGTGTCGCGCGAAGGTGGCGCGTTATGAGGTTTACGGGCTATGGTTTTGATCCTTTATCAGTTCAATTTACAGGTGCAAAATATAGACTCTGATCCAGCCTTTCAAGCGAGAATCCGCCATCCATGGGGACAATCTTACGTCATTCCCCTTGTTTGTGATCTGAATTGGTCGCATTTAGCCGGCGCACAGGCCGTAAGATGGCTTGAACTTAAAAGGGGTGCAAGAATGAATAAATTATTGATCGGTGGCGCGTTGCTTGTTGTAGCGGGTGCGGGATATTATTTCACGCTGTCCGACAGCGAGAAACCATCAGCGCCAGTCGAAGTGGTGACAGCGCCAGCGGTAGAAAACAAAGAGGTGATCGAACCTGTTGTTGAAGCCGTCATCGAAGAGGCTGAAGAAGCAGAAGACTCTGTAAACGCGAGTGCAGAGAGCGTTCAAGAGACCCTAGAGGCTGTTTCTGAAGGTGCTTTGAACAACGCTGTTTCAGCAATCGCTGCAGGTGAAGACGCAACAGAGGTGCTAAGCACGGCTGCAACAACCATCGTTGATCAAATCCAAGAAGCTGCGGGCGCTGCAGTCGAAGACGCAGCAGCACAAGTGACAACAGAAACAGTCACTGAAACAGTGACAGAAAACGCCACAACAGCGGTAAGCGGAACAGTAGAGACGGTCGTTGAAGGTGTCAGTGAAAACGTTTCCGCAGTTGCAGCAGTCACAGAGGATGCGGCGAATGTGGCCAAAGCAGTTGACGCGCAAGAGGCTGTAACAGTCACAGATGCCGTTACAGAGACCGTCACAGAGACGGTTACCGAAGGGTCCGTCGAAAGCGTTGAGGCAGCCGTTGTTGAAGCGGAGCAGGCTGTTGAAACTGTGACCCAAGAAGATGCTGCAGCGGTCAATAATGGCGCACAACCAGAAAGCACAACTGATACAGGTGCCGCGGTTGAAACCCAAGAGGCCGTCGCCGAAACCACAACGGTGCCTGATCTGCTAACCACAGAGGGGTTTGATTTCGATAAAGTCAAAGGCTTGATCGACGGATCTGATCTAGATGGTTTGAAAAAGACCCTTTTGGTCGGCGCTTTGGATCAAGCGAAAAACAATCCTGATCTGCTAAAGGCTGCGTTGGATCAAGTCAAATCTGCACTTGGTCTATAAGAGCGTTTTATCAAGGTTTTTTCAGGCCCCGCAGAATACTGCGGGGCTTTTTTGTCAGGCGTGTTTTTGTGCCTGAATATCGTCGATTGCGGCCAAGGTCGCATCCAGAGCCAACAAAATTGAGGCATGGCGATTTTTGTATTCTTTTGCGGGGCGCAAGACCTCAAGCCCATCAAAAGGGGCAGACGGCACAGGTCCATCCGATTTCAGCATCGCGTAAAGTTCATCACGGGCGCGGCGTATTTGGTCCGTTGTTGTGCCCAAAATGGCTGCACCCACCACGGATGCAGCCGCTTGCCCAAGGGCGCATGCTTTTACATCCTGCGCATAGGCAGACACGGTATTTTCGAACAGGTTCACATCAACCGTCACAGTCGACCCACACAAAGGGGATCGTTTCTTGGCGCTGGCTTGTGGCGCGTCTAAACGATCGGTGTGCGGAATATCCGCGGCAAGACCCAAAATGCGGGCAGAATACAGATTTATCAGATCGCTTTCATCGGACATGGGTTTTCCTTTTCAAACTTAACCCTTAAATAGGGGATAAAAGCGCAAAGAAAAAGGCTAAAGAATGAAAACGTTTGATCCTGCGTCCCTGGTCTATAATGCGGACGGACTAATCCCTGCGATTGCACAGGATGTTGATACGAAAGACGTTCTGATGATGGCATGGATGAATGTTGATGCGGTTCAACGCACACTTGATACGCGACGGGTTACATATTGGTCGCGATCGCGGCAATCTTTTTGGATCAAGGGCGAAACATCTGGCCATACACAAGAGTTGATCGATTTTAGGTATGATTGTGATCGCGATTGTCTTTTGTTGCTTATTCGTCAAGTGGGACCCGCGTGCCATACCAATCGGCGCAGCTGTTTCTATACCTCTGTCGATTCAGGGGTGACACGCGAATTGATGGCGCCTGAACAATAAAAACCCCGCACAAGGCGGGGTGTTTCTGGGCTTTTCACGTTTAACCGTTTGCTTCTCGGATTTTGTTTGCGGCCTCTTTGTCATAAACGACGCCGCTGTCATCAAACAATTGGTCCAATTCGCCTGAAAGCGTCATTTCTGTGATTATGTCGCATCCACCGACAAATTCACCTTTGACATATAGCTGTGGAATAGTGGGCCAATCGGAATAATCTTTGATGCCTTGACGAATGTCTTCGTCTGCAAGCACGTTCACATCGGTGTAGGTCACACCCATGTAATTCAAAACACCCGCAACGCGGCTAGAAAATCCGCATTGTGGCATTTCTTTTGTGCCTTTCATATACAAGACAACATCATTAGATTTTACAACTGTTTCAATGCGTTGATGTGCGTCGCTCATGTGCTTTATCCTATCACTCTGGGGCGCGGGTCGACAGGGCAAGCGCGTGCAGCTCGCCATGTGATCCGTCCATTTTTCCTTTTAACGCGGCATAGACTGCCCGTTGTTGTTGCACTCGGTTTTTGCCGCGAAAGCTATCGTCAACCACTTCGGCTGCGAAATGATTACCATCGCCGGCCGTGTCAATGACGTTAATTTGCGCGTTCGGAAACTCTGCGCGAATGAGGTCTTCGATTTCTTTGGGTGTCATTGCCATTCTCTTGGTCTCCTTTGTCTTACATTTAAGGGCGAGAGCATGGAAACAGCAAGGGCAGATTTGAAAATAAATGTCGGTAGATTTGAAAATATTCGGACATGCTAATTGAAATTTGTTCGATGCCGTAATTGCTTCACAATTTTGCCGTGAATCTGGGGTAATCACCGATTAGGTAAGAGGACATTCACGATGCTATCAAAACTGCTTATGCATAAAAAACAGACCGCGCCGGTGATCGTGTCGCGGCCAAACGCGCAAAAATTCGACACAACACCAACAGTCAAAAGTCGGACACTTGCGGGTCTTTTGGGTAAGAAGAAGTCTTCTCAAAATACTGGTTTTATTGATAAATATGTATTTGCACTGCATGAGGCAATGAAGGACAAAAATCGTATATCTGCCTATTGTCTTGCAGATATTCAGGCCTGTGCCGAATTGGATCTGGGCGTCAAGGTGTCCATGTCTGACATTGAAACGATTATCAGCACCCACCAACATATGGCACACAAAGCAGAATGGTATTTTGAAAACCTGAACCATTCTCAGGCGTTGTCATTGCTAGATGCTGCCAAAGATGCTCAAGAATTTGCCGGAGCAATGGTAAAGGAACGGGCGCAATTTATTGCTCAGCTCGAGTCTATTTTTCAGCAAAATTATGGGGCGCTTCGCGTCTAATCGACGCTGGCACGCCCCATTGTTAATTATCCAAATGTGGCGCCGAATGTCTCACGATAGATCGCGCTGAGGTCGGAAAGCGCGGCGCTGGATTTGCCAAAATTGACGTCCGAGCCACCAAATTTGCCGACTGTTTCGATGCTGACGCCGGCGTTTGCCGCGGCAATCATTAATGCTTCGGCTTGATCAAAGCTGCACGCCACCAAATAACGCGCTTGA
>RFZH01000208.1 GCA_009920815.1 Paracoccaceae bacterium | reverse complement strand
AGTTCAATCATTGTTTGTCCAAAATCCTATGGGAATTTGAGACAGCCTTGCAGGTGTGAAACACGAACGACCTAACGTTCCGCCCATGCTCTTTTTTATTCCGCTTTTTCAAGAGAATAACAGCATTTATTCGAAAAAATTGAAAGTCTTTTGTGAAAATTGGTAATATTTATTTACCAATGGTGTTGCCTATAGGAAACTTTTGCGATAAACAGCGCATATGCCACTGTATACATCAAGGGGACAGATATGACCAAGTATATTGACCGTGACGGCCTTAAAATTGCAGCAGAGCTGATGGAATTTATCGAGGCCGACGCTTTGCCAAATACGGGTGTCGCAAAAGATGTATTTTGGGCGGGGCTGTCCAAGTTGGTCCATGAGTTAGGGCCAAAAAACCGGGCGTTGTTGGCAACGCGTGACGCTTTGCAGGCACAAATTGACAATTGGCACATAGCCCGCCGCGGCGCAGAGGTGGACGCAGGCGAATATCAATCATTTTTGCGTGACATCGGGTACTTGGTTCCGGAAGGTCCAGCATTCCAGATTGACACAGCAAACGTAGACCCTGAGATCGCCGATATTCCCGGGCCTCAATTGGTTGTGCCGATCATGAATGCCCGTTTTGCCTTGAACGCGGCCAATGCCCGCTGGGGCAGCTTTTATGACGCGCTCTATGGTACTGACGCGTTGGGTGATTTGCCATCTGGTGGTGGTTATGATGCCGCACGTGGCGCACGTGTGATTGCAAAAGGGCGCGAATTTTTGGATCAGGCTGTCCCATTGGCCAACGGGTCCTGGGCGGATGCGACAGCACTGTCGATTTCAGGCGGTTTGGGTTTGGCTGATCCATCCCAGTTGGTCGGATATACGGGCGATGCCGCTGCACCGACAAGCGTGTTGTTAAAAAACAATGGCTTACATATCATTGTTGACGTCGATCGCAGCAGCGCGATTGGCGCAACAGATGCCGCGGGCATTTCTGATATCCGACTAGAATCTGCTATGTCGACCATCATGGATTGTGAAGATTCTGTCGCTGCTGTTGATGCAGCTGACAAAGTCGTCGCTTATCGCAACTGGTTGGGCTTGATGCGTGGCGATCTGACGGAAACTGTTACCAAGGGCGATAAGACTTTTACCCGCGCTCTAAACCCAGATCTGACCTTTAAGACGGTGAATGGTGGCGACATCACCCTGAAAGGCCGCAGCTTGATGTTGGTGCGCAACGTCGGCCATTTGATGACGAACCCCGCCGTGATTGATCGCGATGGTCACGAAATTGGCGAAGGGATCATGGACGCGCTGTGCACGACGCTGATCGCCATGCATGACCTGCAAAAGGACGGCGGCAATTCGTTGCACGGATCGATGTATGTCGTTAAACCCAAAATGCACGGACCAGAAGAGGTTGCCTTTGCCGTCGAGATTTTCGACATGGTTGAGGACATCCTTGGCCTGCCGCGCAACACTGTGAAACTGGGCATCATGGACGAAGAACGCCGCACATCCGCCAATTTGGCCGAATGTATCCGTGCCGCAAAATCGCGTGTGGCGTTTATCAACACAGGGTTCTTGGACCGCACAGGCGACGAAATCCATACCAGCATGGAAGCCGGCGCATTCCTGCCCAAGGGTGACATGAAATCAACCGCGTGGATTGCATCATACGAGGATCGCAATGTCGATATCGGTCTGGCCTGTGGCCTGCAGGGTCGTGCGCAGATTGGCAAGGGCATGTGGGCCGTGCCCGACAAAATGGCCGATATGATGGTGGCCAAAATCGGCCATCCGCAATCGGGCGCAAATTGTGCATGGGTGCCATCGCCAACAGCGGCCACATTGCACGCAACCCATTACCATCAGGTCGACGTCAAAGCGCGTCAAAACGAAATCAAAGCGGGCGGCGCGCGCGGCACCTTGGCCGATTTGTTGACCATCCCAGTGATGAGCGGTCAAAACCTGTCGGACGAGGCGATCCAACGTGAAATCGAAAACAATGCCCAAGGCATCTTGGGCTATGTCGTGCGCTGGGTCGATCAGGGCGTGGGATGTTCCAAAGTGCCTGACATCAATGATGTCGGATTGATGGAGGACCGTGCGACCTGTCGGATTTCGTCCCAAGCCTTGGCCAACTGGTTGCATCACGGTGTGGTCAGCCATGATCAGGTCATGACTGCGATGCAAAAAATGGCTGCGGTTGTGGATCGGCAAAATGAAAATGATCCGCTTTATACGCCGATGGCGCCATCCTTTGACGGGATTGCGTTCAAAGCGGCTTGCGATCTGGTCTTTGAAGGACGCGTGCAGCCGTCAGGGTACACAGAACCGGTGTTGCACAAACGCCGCCTAGAATTAAAAGCGCGGGCCTAATCAATCCCCATCATTTTGAGCCCTTCTATATAGGGCTCAAATGCTTCTTTTGTCGCAAATGGGGTTGTTCTAATCAGTTGGTCGATGGTGACGCCGGGCAATACTAGTTTGAATTGTTTTGCCCAATGCCTTGCGCCTTCGATGTCGCCTGCAAGCGCATGGCTGGCTGTACGCACTCCTAAGGCAATTTCATCGGACGTGATGCGTTCGCACAATTCTTTGGCGGCATCATAGTGACGCGAAAACAGCGCAACTGAGGCGGCGGTCCACAGCTGATGATTGGTCATTTCTGTGTGCATGCTTAATGCAAGCTGCAGCGCGTTCCATGCGTCATCTCGTTGATCAAGATGGCTAAGTGTGTCGGCATATTCCAATGCAAGCCGCGGTGAATTGGGGAATATTTTTCGCGCCTCTTCCAGTGCGGGCAAAGCGTTATCAAAATCACGTTTATGGATCGCTGCATTTGCATTGACAATAAATGGTAGCGGCGAATGCGGAAAGGTGTTGATTGATTGGGTTGCAAAGTAATGTGCACTGTCAATCAACGACGGGTCGCTGCCACCCAGTAATTTCCATTCATGTAAGAGGGTAAAGCCAATTCCCGCCGAGGTTTCAGAATATCCTAGATCGTTGTGATGAATGCCTTTTAAAACCGATCTTGCGCGTCGTATGGATGCCAAGTCTGCTTTTTCCATCAATGCTTGTGCTGCTAAATAGCGTTCATAGACCCTGTTATCTTGGGTGAGCCGCGATATTGATTTGATAAATAGATGCAAATGCGCAGTCACATTTTCACTGATATGATCCAAGAGTTCTGTGACACGAACGTTGATGCCAAACTGGTTAGGATTAAAATAGTCTGACCATATAATTGCGCGATCAGACATGCGCACAAGGTTTAATCCGATTGTCTTGGCCGGCTTTTGCGACGAATGATGCAAGATCAAACTAAAATCACTGTGTGCGGTTGCCTGTGTGGCATCGTCTTCAATCCAGCTCGCCGGTCTTATGATTGGCGCAAGGGTTCGAAAGCTGCGATTACGCGCCAAGGCAGACACTAAATCCATTGCGAATGGCGCAATTTGCAAGGGATCCAAGTTTTCCTTTTGTACGATAATCGCGAGTGCAACAGTGCGATCATGTTGGATGTCACGGTCTTGGACTTCGTGTGTCTTCGCACTTGCCCAGCGACGGATCAAAAGTTCAAGCTTGGGTTCGTCACTATTATGCTTTGCGCGATATAGGTCATGAATACGATATAAGTCTGATATTGCCCCTAAACGCCCGTAGGCGTCGGCCAAAGCATGATAGGATTGCGTTCGGCTTTGATCAATCGCAAAAAGCTTCTCTTCTAGCTTGAAAACGTCATGGGGCGTTGCATGACCAGGAAAGGTTTCAAGCTTTAAAGAGGTCTGTGCCAAGCGGAAAAAAACGTCTTCGATTATTATGCGTTTTTCGATAAGCCATTCATGAAAGGCATCAGAAACGGGGGTTGGATCATTCAGAAAGGGACCTGAC
>RFZH01000207.1 GCA_009920815.1 Paracoccaceae bacterium | reverse complement strand
GGTGCCGAGGGTACCGTTCCAGGTGGCGTTCATTTCGAAATGACCGGCCAAGATGTTACCGAATGCACCGGTGGCGTTGTGGCTGTCACCGACGAAGACCTGTCAGATCGCTATCACACAGCCTGCGACCCGCGACTAAACGCGTCACAATCGTTAGAGTTGGCGTTCTTGGTTGCAGAGGAATTGGTGAAACGTCGCGGTTCGTCTGCTGCGGATGTGGCTGCCTGAACCTAATTAAATATTGTTCTAAAACGCCCGCCTTCGTGCGGGTGTTTTTTTATGATTATGCCTCTATCTTTCTCTTCTAGAGACCAACGCGCGGGCCGCAGGACCGCGCGTTGGTCGGATTGCAAAGCAATTCGAAATACATTTACGGTTCAGAGAGCCCAATCATTTGACGTAGGGCTTCGACAGAATAACCCTGTTTGCGATAAACCTGTATCGCCTTGGCATCGTGACGCTTGGCCAATCGTTTTCCTGCTTCATCGGTGATTAATTTGTGGTGATGATATTTTGGCGTAGGGACGCCCAATAAGCGCTGTAACACCACATGAATTTGTGTGGCTTCAAACAAATCTAAGCCTCTGATTACATGTGTTATGCCTTGGGCTGCATCATCAACAACCGACGCCAAATGATATGCCGCATAGCCACGGCGCCATAATACGACTTGTCCGATGGTGCGTGAAAAAGATGCCGTATCGAAATGATAATCCCCTGCCTTCGGTCCCATTTCCGAAAATGAAAACTTAAACTGACTTGGCGTGATGCGCAGCCTGAGATTAACGTCTGACCAAGGTAAATTGGTAAAATCTAGCGCGATATCGGTTGCACATGTGCCCGGATAGACAACGCCGTCTGGACCCATAGCAGGTTCGCCGTCTTGGGGTGCATTTGCGGCCTCGATAATATCGCGACGGTTACAGCGACAGCTAAAAACATGATTTGCCAAAGGACCGGACAAGGTTTCACGATAAATATCCATCCGCTCTGATTGCCGCAGAACGGGGCCGTCCCACGAAATTCCCAACCATTCCAAATCTTGGTATATCAGCTCTTCCCATTCGGGGCGCACACGAGATTGGTCCAAATCTTCGATCCGCAGGTGAAATTCACCGCCGTTGGCGCGGGCCGTATCATGCGCCAAGAGCGCGGAATAGGCATGCCCCAAATGCAATGGGCCTGTCGGGGATGGGGCAAACCGCGTTTTAAAGATCATAGTTTTTCGACGACATAAACCGTTGATCTTAGACCAATACCAGGCAAATGATCACCATACTCTTGGAAAACTAACGCGAGTGTTCCGGCGTCGATGAATGCCTTTAAGCTGGCTTCATATCGTGGGTCATCCAAGGCATGGTCGTTGAAAGAAAACACAAAATGTGCGCCCGCAGTCATTTGGGTGACAATCATTTCAAATACTTCGATCGGTGCGGCGCCTGGGCTAATAACACCGATGGCGGAAATTGCGGCATAAGCGCCCAAATCAACGGGGATCGGATCCGTCAGACCATAACAGTGTACTATCCGATACACACCTTTTGACTGTGCGACCGCGATCATTTCGGGCGTCACATCTATCCCGTCAATGATGCTAAAGTCTTTCGATTTCAATGCAAGTCCTGATAATCCAGTGCCGCACCCAAAATCCAAAACAGGGCGCGATTTATCCTGCACACTGTCGGCCAACGCAGAGGCAGCACGCATCGGCGTTGCATACCCATTCTCTGCGATTTCGGCGTCATAGGTTTTCGACCAATCGGCATAGATCTCGCGTACGTCGCGATTGCCCTTGTCGTAAACTGAGTCTAAAAATTTCTGTGCCATGGCATCAGGCTACACGAAAAGATCGAAACCGGTCTAGTCGTCTTGTTGCTTCAACCATTCAGAAAATGCAACTTTTGCGCGATCGGTGTAGGCTTTGTAACGATCTTTGCGGCCACGACGCCCGCCCTTTAATCCGTCAACTGGTTGGAATAGTCCAAAGTTCACGTTCATGGGTTGAAACGTTTTGGCGTCTGCGCCGCCTGTGATGTGATGCACCAAGGCACCCATAGCGGTGTCTTGCGGGATGGGCGGGATGTCATTCCCCAAAATCTCGGCTGCGGCATAGCGCCCTGCCAATAACCCCATGGACGCGCTTTCAACATATCCCTCGACGCCGGTAATCTGTCCCGCGAAACGAATATTTGGCCGCGATTTTAGGCGCATTTGCGCATCCAACAGGGTTGGTGAATTGATAAATGTATTGCGATGGATCCCGCCCAAACGGGCAAAGGACGCATCCTGCAGCCCTGGGATCATTTTGAACACTTCAGTCTGCGCGCCGTATTTCATCTTGGTCTGGAAGCCCACGATATTATAAAGCGTCCCCAACTGCATAGGGTTTCATGTCGCTGTGTGGATTGGTCAAACCAACGGGCTTCATGGGGCCAAAACGTAATGTTTCGCGCCCCCGTTCGGCCATGACTTCGATCGGCAAACAGCCGTCGAAATATCCTGCTGTTTCACCTTCGTGAAATTCGGTTTTATCGGCGGCCAAAAGCGCATCGATGAACGCCTCATATTGATCGCGGGTCATGGGACAGTTGATGTAAGCGGTGCGTTCTTCTTCGGTTTCGCCCTTATCATAGCGCGATTGTTTCCACGCCTGAGACATATCAATGCTTTCGGCATAAACGATCGGGGCGATTGCATCAAAAAACGCCAAGGCATCGCGTCCTGTTTCGTGCGCAATCGCTTGGCCCAACCGTTTGCCCGTCAATGGACCTGTCGCGATGATCAAATGCCCATCGGTGGGCAGTTCGGTGATTTCTTCATAACTGGCTGTGATATTCGGATGCGCCATCAACGCGTCTGTCACGGCCTGTGCGAATAGATCGCGGTCGACGGCCAACGCACCCCCCGCGGGCAAGCGGTGCGCATGCGCCGTTGTCATGATCAGACCGCCAGCTTGCAGCATTTCCCAATGTAACAATCCTACAGCGTTTTGTTCATGATCATCTGATCTGAATGAATTTGAACAGACCATTTCGCCAAAATTGCCTGTGCGGTGGGCAAAGGTTTCAACCTTTGGTCGCATTTCGTGCAACACGACCTTTACGCCCATGTTTGCGGCCTGCCATGCGGCTTCGGACCCAGCCATGCCGCCACCGATGATATGTAATGTTTTATCCATGGCGCGTCTCTACCCGATTTAAAAGAAAAAGAAACCCCTGTTTCATCCATCAGATAAACACACGCGGCCAAGATCTCAAGCGGGTCAAGGCTCGGCTTGGGGCCTAGCCGTTAATCAGACGTGCCAAGAATATAGCGCTCATGCCAAATCCGACGATAATCACGACCCAGCGCACCGCAGATCGGGGCAGGGCGCGTGCAATTGGTGCACCAGCATAGCCACCAATGGTGGCGGCGATCATCATCACCACCGCCTGCGGCCAAGCCACGAGCCCACCCGCCGCAAAGGCGATCACCGAAATCAGCGACAGCGCAAAGGATAGTCCGTTCTTTAGCCCGTTCATTTGGTGGATGTCCTCCATCCCCCACAGCGCGAAGAGCGCCAATAAAACGATGCCCAAGCCACCGTTGAAATAACCGCCGTAAATTGTCACGATCAACAGACCTATCGCGCCAAAGGGGGCGATTGATCGTGCGTTGCGTGCTGCAAAATTGCGCAGGTTGTCCGAAAACAAAAAGATCAATGTCGCTGCCAACAAAAGAAATGGTACAATCCCCGAAAAGGCTTTGTTCGATGATATCATTAACAAAAGCGCGCCGATCAAGCCACCGGCCAAGGTCCAAAGCGTCAATCGAACAAGCTGTTTGCGATCGAACGCGCGCAATTCACGTGCAAAGCCCAAAGTGCCCGACAGATAACCTGGCAATACCGCGACTGCGCTTGTTGCATTGGCCGCAACCGGCGGTAACCCGACGAACACCAAAGCTGGAAAGGTTAAAAATGTGCCGCCCCCCGCGATTGTATTTAA
>RFZH01000206.1 GCA_009920815.1 Paracoccaceae bacterium | reverse complement strand
TTTCACCAGTGCCGCATGCAAAAAAATGGCGTCAGCCATACCAGTTGGATGGTTCGCAACAATCAAGGCAGCGCCTTTGTGCGGCACGTTGTGCAACCCTCGCACAACTAGTTTTTTAGCAATATTTTTTTCCGTCCAATTGAATATTTCAACTGCTGACTTGTGAGCCAATTTTTCAGAGATTTCTAGAGTCGCTGCATACCGAAGGACGTACTTGAGGTAGCGGTACAAATATTTAATGTGCGGATTTTTCTGCCGGAGCCATGGCGCACGCTCAAAAATTAGTTCATTTATGATGTCAAACTTTTCAACTTTTTCTTCAATCATGATTAGTAACTCCCAGAACTATGATCAAAGCTGTTTGGTTTGATATTAGAGTCGAGAATACTGAAGCTAATAAAAGATAAAAAATCCCAATATATCAGATATTTCATTGTTTTTTTCCTCTTATTTTAAAGAGGTTTTAGTCGAAATTGGTGACAGTTTTATGTCACCGACATACGAATTCCACTGTCGCAAAATGGCTCATATTTCAGACATTATTCTAAATAATAAACAGATCAAATTTTCATAAAAGTTTCAGATTTATGTCACAAAAATTTTAAGTTCTTGCATTCATACTTCAGGTCGAAAGTGAGGCCCACATGTTAACAGTCAAAAATCTTACAAAGGCATTTGGAAGCCAAATCGCGGTGAATAACATCTCATTTGAGGTTAACGCTCCCAAAATGATTGGTGTAATCGGACGTTCTGGTGCAGGTAAGTCTACCTTACTTAGAATGATAAATCGCCTTACTGAAGCCACAAATGGAAGCGTCGAGTTTGATGGGCGCGACGTTCTAAAATTGCGTGGAAATGAGCGCCGCGAATGGCAATCAAATTGTGCCATGATTTTTCAACAATTTAATTTAGTACCTCGCATGGACGTTGTTTCGAATGTTCTGCACGGGACCCTGGGCAATCGCTCGACAACTGCAACTTTGTTTAATATCTTTCCACGAGCAGATATCCATAAAGCTATTGATATCTTAGATCGTCTTGGTATTGCAGAGCATGCTGCGAAACGCGCAGAAGCACTGTCTGGTGGTCAACAACAGCGCGTTGCGATCGCTCGTGCCGTCATGCAGGATCCCAAAGTGATTTTGGCAGACGAGCCCATCGCATCCCTCGATCCAATGAATGCGCAAACCGTAATGGAGGCGTTACGCCGCATCCACGACGAAGATGGTCGCTTTGTCATTGCTAACCTTCACACACTTGATACAGCGCGCCGATATTGCGACCGAATAATCGGTATGCGCGAGGGCCAGATCGTCTTTGATGGGACGCCCGAAGACTTAACAACTAATGTCGCGCGCGACATTTATGGTGCCGGAAATAATTTTTCTGAAACTGCCACATCCACAGAAATTCGAGAGCCGTCTGCGGCAGTGCTATCATTCGATGATGCTGTCGCGATGGCAAACTAAATCTAGTTCATCAATCCTGCGTTTTCCAACTTCGCAGGTATTAACATTGGAGAAGAAGATGAAAAAACTAGTCGCTGCTATCCTTGCAACAACAGCTTTAGTTGGTGCTGCAAACGCAGGTAGCCATTCTGCAAAAATCGAAGGTTTTAACATTGGTATCTTGGGTGGTGAAAACGCACAAGACCGTTTAACAAGCCACGAATGCCTTAAAAACTATACAGAAGAAGCGCTTGGCGTTCCTGTGAAATTGTTCGCCCCTGCCGATTATGACGGTGTTATTCAAGGTCTTCTCGGCGGCACAATCGACATGGCATGGCTTGGCGCATCTGGCTACGCAAAAATATATCTAACAGACCCAGAAGCCGTTGAACCTATTTTGGTCAAAGTAAACCTTGACGGTTCTATAGGTTACTATTCCATCGGTTTTGCGCGCAAAGATTCAAACATCAAATCTTTGGATGACATGAAGGGCAAGAAATTTGGTTTTGGTGATCCAAACTCAACATCTGGCTACCTTATCCCATCCATCGAGATCCCTCAGTACAAAGACGGGATTACAATGGAGTCTGGCAACTACTTTGGTGAAGTTAAATTCACAGGCGGCCATGAGCAAACAATCGTAGCCGTAAACAACGGTGACGTTGACGGTGGTGTAACTTGGGCAGACGGCCAAGGCGCATGGGAAGACGGTTTCAACTCTGGCGCGCTTCGCAAAGCGGTTGACGCAGGGTTGATCGACATGAACGACCTAACTGAAATCTGGCGTTCCAAAGAAATCCCAGAAGGCCCAGTTGTTCTTCGCAAGGCGCTTCCTGACGATGTAAAAGCAAAAATGACTACTTTGATCGACGGCATGTTTGAAGCAGACAAAGAATGCACATACAATATTTCTGCAGGTGAATCCCTTGGTTTCAAACCAATCGGCCATGACAATTATTTGTCAATCATCGCTGCGCGCAAAGCAAAGTCTGAATAATTTCACTTGAACGCGATGAACCTCACCCCTTGGGTGGGGTTCTTGTTTGTCGGAGACCTAAATGGCCAATACACCCGCAGATATTCAAAGCAATTATATGACACAGATACGCCGCAAACGCCTGTACGGTGGTTTGACGATTTTAGTGTTTACCCTTTTATTAGCATCGGGCTTTGACCTTGCGAATTCCCGCAACGCAGGTGGTTTTATCAACGGACTTCCAAATGTTTTTGATTTTCCGATTTCCGTATGGAAAGATACCGCGCCCAAATTGGACCAATTACCAGGGCACTTGACTCATTATTTTCCTGCCCTCGTCGAAACGATCAATATTGCGGCGGTATCGACATTGATTGGCGCATTGTTGGCAACGATTTTGTCGCTTCTTTCAACCCGTGGTTTGGCCCGTTGGCCGCGGTTCATCCCTATGTTTCGCCGCATTATGGATATTATGCGTGCCGTTCCTGAAATTGTGATTGCGCTGGTTTTGATCTTTGTTCTAGGAGGTGGCCCTGTGCCCGCTATGATCGCGCTTGCATTCCACACCTCCGGTGCACTGGGGAAATTGTTTTCCGAAGTCAACGAAAACGCCGATCTGAAACCTGTCGAAGGGTTGAATTCGGTCGGTGCCAGTTGGTTTCAAAGCATCTATCTAGGTATCATCCCCCAAGTCATTCCGAATTATTTTAGCTATGCACTGCTACGGTTCGAAATCAATATTCGCGCGTCGGCCATTTTGGGCTTTGTTGGTGCCGGCGGCATTGGGTACGAGTTGAAAAACGCCATGTCTTGGGGGCAGGGCAAATACGACGAAGCGGCGGCCTTGTTTATCTTGCTCTTCGGCACAATCGTGTTTTTCGACCAACTGTCTAGCTACATCCGCAACCACATTGTACATCAGGGGGCGCGTTAATGTCTGATATCCTATCTACCAAAGACCTAAAAGGCCAAGTCGATCATTTGTTCCTGCGCAAGCGTCTGTTTTCCTTCGCTGTACCCATCGTGATCCTTGGGTATTTTGCATATGCCTTTTTTGCCTTTGACGTTCCCGGGTTGGTTGATCGCGCTCGCATGGATAATGCGGTAATTTTGGTGTCCGATAGCTATAGCTATAAAACTCACATCACCCGCGATAATCGCAGTGACATCACAACCGCCGCTATCGAAGGCGAACGCAAGGGCGCATATCCCGACGGCGCAATGCCACCATGGGCAACCCAAACAGACGATACAACGCATATCACCCTAAAAGACGGGGCTTATGTCGACTTGTTGCCCAACACCGCCGTCGCAATTTATATTCCCGATTATGGCACGATCACTGCCAGAATCGACGGAGGCGTTGTAAAAAGTGATATTGCCGAACCAATCCCCGATTGGATCAGCCAATCGCGCAGCCGTTTGGACATCAAAGCGCCACAGGGGCGCATTACGTTGACGCGCAACAAAACCGAAGTATTTCGATATTTTTTCGGATGGGAATTATTCTTTTTCACATTGGATAGCCCCTATCACGGCCATTCAATAATCGACATATTGCTGGGC
>RFZH01000205.1 GCA_009920815.1 Paracoccaceae bacterium | reverse complement strand
TTCGGCGAACGCCTCTTCGATCAGACCTGCGGGGCGTTGTGGCCACGGGTACAGAAACGGAAAGGCCAAGGACCCTGTAAAGCTGACCGTATGTTTTAGGCCCAATTTGCGCGATGCAACCGCGGCCTTTTTCATCTGATCAATCGCCCATTCCGTCCGCGCGGCGGGATTGCCATGCACGGCCGCCGGGGCAAAGGCATCGAACGCCTCGTTATAGGCGGGGTTCACGGCAATCAATTGCCCCTGCAAATGGGTGGACAATTCTGTGATTTCGACGCCCGCGTCGGCGCAGATACCGCACACTTCGTCGCAATAGGTATCGCTGGTCGCAGCCTTTTCCAGATCAAACAACCGCGCATCAAAGGTGGGGATTTGCACGCCCTTGTACCCCAGACCAGCGGCCCATTTTGTGATATTCTCTAACGAATTAAACGGGGCGGCATCGCCCGCAAACTGTGCCAAGAAAATCCCTGGACCTTTGATTTGAACTGCCATGGTGTGTCCTTTTCGGATTAAAAGATGAGTGTTTCGGTGGGAACCTCAAGCCCCTGTAGCGGCGGGGCATCGGGGTTGCGAATGGCTTGGATGATCGCGCGGGCAAGGTTGGTTCCGACCCAACCCACATCCTCGCGGATCAGATGGATTTGCGGGCGGAACAGTTTCAAAAACGGGATCGCTTCGCGACTGAACACATCAATATCTTTCCCTAGAACCAGCCCCAAACGTTCGATCGCATCCACAATCGTCATGCATGCGATGGGTGAGGTAATGATCAAACCATCTGTTTCACGCCGCTGTGTCAAAAAGTCGTGTGCCCACGCACTGATCGCTTCGGCGTTCATATCACCATGCACATCCGAGATCGCTTGGATTGAAATGCCCAAGTCCCGCTGTGCTTGGTCCACGCCGCGGATCATATCGTTGGAATAATTCAACCCCAGCGGCGGCAACATGATTTTTATGTGACGCCGCCCCAAGTCATAGAGGTGCCGCGCAGCCAAGCGCACAAAGGCAAAGTTATCGAAATCAAAATAGGGATGATCCTGACACCATTGCGTTCGACCGTGCGTCGCAAACGGAAATTTGCGATCCATCACGCCCTGTGCGCAATCGAACCCCCGCCCGATTCGGCACATAGCCAATATCATCGGCAATTTTTCGAACTTTGACCTTGGTGTCGGCGCTGATATCCGGAGCATCGCCCAATGCACGCGATACGGTAGCAACCGCCAAACCGCTGAGTCGTGCGATCGTCTTTAACGTGGGTTTTTCATGACGCTTTGGCTGTTGTTCCATCGTATTCTTCTTGGTATCTCAGGCACTTATGGTCGCATTTTTAACCGCCAAAGTCCAAGGTCTTTCCCTGTTTTTTAGCATATCTCACCGCATGCCCAAGGAAATTAGTAACCGCGCAGAAAATGTCTTGCAAGAAAAATCTAAAACGTTACAGTTGCATCTATAACGATTTAGCTTCTGGGAGGAAAACATGAAAGCTATTAAATCACTACTCTGCGCAACCGCCATTGTTAGCGCTAGCGCAGCCAATGCAACCGATCTTGAGGTCATGCACTGGTGGACATCCGGTGGCGAAGCTGCAGCGGTGAATGAATTCGCAAAAGCATTCGACGCAACCGGCCACAAATGGGTCGACGCTGCAATCGCAGGTGGTGAAGCCGCGCGTGCGGTCATGGTCAGCCGTTTGACCGGTGGCGACCCAATGGGTGCGTTCCAGTTCAACCACGGCCGCCAAGCCGAAGAATTGATCGAAGCAGGCCTGTTGCGTGACATCACAGACATCGCAGAAGCAGAAGGTTGGAAAGACCTTGTTAACCCATCCACATTGTTGGACGCATGTACAGTTGACGGCCGCATTTACTGTGCGCCGGTCAACATCCATTCGTGGCAATGGTTGTGGGTCAGCCACGAAGCATTCCAAGACGCGGGCCTAGACGTGCCAACAAATTGGGCTGAATTCGCAGCGGCCGCACCAGCCTTGGAAGCGGCAGGCAAATTGCCATTGGCGATGGGCCAACAAGGGTGGCAACAATCCGGCGCGTTTAACGTGATGATGGCAAGCTTGGTTCCAAGCGAAATCTTTATGTCCGTCTATGGCGACAAAGACACCGATGTTGCGGCAGGCGCCGAGGTTGCATCTGTCTTCCAAGCGGCGGCGGCAGCGCGCGACATGGCCGCAAAATCTACTGTCCAAAACTGGAACGACGCAACAAACTTGGTCATCACCGGTCAAGCAGGCGGTCAAATCATGGGTGACTGGGCACAAGGCGAATTCGCGGTTGCTGGTCAAACTGCAGGCACAGATTACAGCTGTTTGCCAGGCTTGGGCACCAACCCACGTTTGGGCACAGGCGGTGACGCGTTCTATTTCCCAGTCCTGAAAGACGATGCGCAAATCGCAGCACAATCTGAATTGGCAGCATTGCTGTTGAAGCCAGCGACCCAAGTTGCGTTCAACTTGAAAAAAGGGTCTTTGCCAGTACGTGGCGACATCGACATGTCATCGGCGAACGACTGTATGCAAAAAGGTCTGTCTCTGTTGGCATCTGGTGCGTTGCTGCCAGACAGCAACATGTTGATCACACCAGACACAACAAACCAGCTAAATGACCTGTTCACACAGTTCTTTGCTGACCCAAGCATTTCAGCGGCCGACGCCCAAGCGAAGTTCGTTGATATCATCGCAGACGCGGAATAATCCCCGCATCGCATGCCAGCCCGTTTCGTAACGGGCTGGCTTTTTTTTCTCTTAAATACAAGGTGACGCAGATGGCTTCTTCTGGACGCCCTCCTCAGTTGTTCCGCAATATGACCGCGAAAATTGCGGCGATCCCGATGATTTTGACCGCTTTGGTGGTCTTTGTCGGGGGAACAATTTGGACAATTACATACAGCTTCACAAAATCAGGTCTATTGCCCAAGCTGAAGTGGTACGGGTTAAAGCAATACGATCGGCTTTGGAATACCGATAAATGGATGGTTTCCATTGAAAACTTGGCCATTTACGGGTTGTGTATGTTGGTTTTGGTGTTCGTCATCGGTTTCATTCTGGCCGCGTTGATTGATCAAAAGGTACGGTTTGAAAATACGTTTCGGTCTGTCATCCTGTACCCTTATGCAATGAGCTTTGTTGTGACAGGCCTTGTCTGGCAATGGATTTTGAACCCTGAATTCGGATTGCAAAAAATCGTGCGCGGCATGGGTTGGGAAAGTTTTACCTTTGACCCGCTTTATAACGCCGACATCGCGATTTACGGTGTTCTGATCGCGGGCCTATGGCAAGGCAGCGGTTTGGTCATGGTTTTGATGCTGGCGGGTCTGCGTGGCATTGACCAAGAGGTTTGGAAAGCCGCCCGTGTTGACGGCATCCCCACATGGAAAACCTATCTATTGATCGTGATCCCGATGATGCGCCCAGTGTTCATCACCACGCTTGTTTTGGTCGCGACCGGTATCGTTAAACTCTATGACTTGATCGTGGCGCAAACGGGCGGTGGTCCGGGCATCGCGACAGAAGTCCCCGCAAAATACGTCTATGACGCAATGTTCCAAGCCAACAATCTGGGCCAAGGTTTCGCCGCATCCACGATGATGTTGGTCACAGTGGCCATTGTCGTCATCCCTTGGGCAATTCTAGAATTCGGAGGGTCAAAGAAACATGGCTAACTCTGCGACACTTACGGGTCCACGCGGGCCAAAACCGCAAAAGGCGTTATCGCGCCGCAATATCATGTTGTACGGCACCTTGACGGTGATTGCCTTGTATTACGCAGTACCTTTATACGTGATGATCGTGACATCCTTGAAAGGTATGCCGGAAATCCGTTTGGGCAATATCTTTTCGCCGCCCATGGAAATCACCTTTGAACCGTGGGTCAAAGCATGGGCAAATGCCTGCACCGGTCTGACCTGCGAAGGGCTAAGTTCGGGGTTCTGGAATTCGGTGCGCATCACAATTCCGTCGGTCATCGTGTC
>RFZH01000204.1 GCA_009920815.1 Paracoccaceae bacterium | reverse complement strand
AGCAAATTCGTGGCATTTTGGAAATAGTTCATCGATTAAGGGGTGAGATTGTGGATCACGACATACAGCAGCTGTTGGTTCGGCTAGAAAAATGTGAAATCGCACTTGCACATACAACGCGCACAAACGAAGAATTGTCAGACGTGGTTGCGCAGCAAGAGCTTAAGATTTCAAAGTTAGAAAGACGTGTTGATATGCTGATGTCTCGCGAAGCAGAGCGCGAAGCGCAAGGCACGGAATACGTTGCAGATCAACGGCCCCCGCATTGGTAGGTCTTTTGGCGCAAAACCATTGTAACATGCGAAAGGCTTCGCTAGGTTTGTGATGTCTACGAGGAAATTAACAACATGTCCAAACGACTAGGATTATTAACGCTGGTTTTTGTTGCGGCCTTTGCGCGCATTTCCCTTGGTCAAGAAACTGAAATTGGCTCAAAGCAATTTGATAACGGCGGCGTATACGAAGGGACATTTCGAAACGGTTTACAGCACGGAACCGGTACGTTCCGCATGCCAAACGGCTATGAATATTCGGGTGATTGGGTCGATGGTCAGATCATTGGTCAAGGGATTGCAAAATTCCCCAACGGTTCTGTGTACGAAGGCAGTTTTGCAAGAGGTAAGCCCGAGGGCATTGGAAAGATTACCTATGTGGATGGGGGATCCTATGAAGGCAATTGGCTGGATGGAAAAATAACGGGCCAAGGGGTTGCGGTTTATGCAAACGGTGCCCGCTATGAGGGCGGCTTTCGCGAGGCAATGCATCATGGTCGCGGTGTTTTGATCAATCCAGATGGCTATGTTTATGATGGTGACTGGATCAATGGTGTCAAAGAAGGCAGCGCCAAGATCACCTATCCCGATGGTACCGTTTATACGGGCAGCGTCGTGCGTGGATCACGAGAAGGACAAGGTTTGCTGGAAATGCCCGAAGGCCTAATCTTTGAGGGCGTTTGGAAGGACGGCGAAATCAATGGGCTCGGTAAACTGATCCAGCCCAACGGCGATGTCTATGAGGGCATGTTGGTGAACGGCCGCAGACAGGGCGAAGGCCAAGTGACATATGGCAACGGTGACATTTACAAAGGCAATTTTGAAAATGATCAGCGTGCAGGCCAAGGCACCTTTATTGGCTCGGACGGATATAAATACACAGGCACATGGCTGGATGGTCAAATTCAGGGTTCGGGCGAAGTCGTATATCCGGATGGCTCTGTTTATACGGGTGAGTTCAAAAGTGGGCTTGCCGACGGTGCGGGCAAAATCGTTTATCCCGATGGATCAACCTATGACGGCACGTGGGTTGCTGGTGTGATCGAGGGCCAAGGCATCGCCACCTATTCAAACGGTGTCACTTATGAGGGTGGTTTTAAAGACGCCCGAAATCATGGATTCGGTGTCATGCGTTATCAAGATGGCTATGTCTACGAAGGCAATTGGCAAGACGGCACGCGACACGGCACAGGTAAAGCCACTTTTGCAGATGGTATGGTCTATGAAGGGGATTACCTAGACGGTCGTCGCCACGGCCAAGGCACCATCGTTTTGCCGAATGGTTTCCGCTATACTGGCGAATGGAAAAATGGCGAAATCTCGGGTGAGGGGACGGCGACATATGCAAATGGCGATGTTTATCAAGGAACCTTCGAAAAAGGAAAACGCCAGGGCCAAGGCGTGATCAAATTCGCGACTGGCGAAGTTGCACAAGGCCGCTGGCAAAATGGTGCTCTGGTTGAACCAGAGCCAGCCGCGGAAAGTGCTCCAGAAACCGATACGCAGTCCCAAAGCGATACGGCAAACTGATATCTTAGCGGTTATTAACGTTCCGTTAAGATATATCCATTTAATTTTAATCAATAATGATTGGCAGAACGGGGAACCGTTCTGCGTGGATTAAATGGATGCGCCGCGATGTTAAATCAACCCATTACACCAGTGACCTTGGCCGGGGGCGCCGGGACGCGCCTATGGCCATTGTCGCGCAAATCATATCCGAAACAGTTTTCTAAAATTAATGACGGTGTCGTCTTGTGCCAGCAAGACAGCATTGGATAGACTCACATAGCCCAGTCCAACGACCACGCTTTTGTATATTGTTTTGCGCACGCCTTGCCTCAATTCAACATAACTTTTCATATTTGCCACAGTAGTCATGGCATAATCACATTTTTTTAGGAAAGTTCAAAATGTTTATTGGCAGTCCACTTTGGACGAACAACCAACATTCGAACTATAGTGATTTATGGTAGAAGAGAGTTTTGGTGCCCAGGAGAAGACTCGAACTTCCACGCCCGTAAGGGCACTAGCACCTGAAGCTAGCGCGTCTACCATTCCGCCACCTGGGCAGGTGTCGTGCATCGTCTCTTAGTGCCAGTCGATTTTCGTGTCAATTGGGATTCGCCAATTTACAGATGCCAATTCACTTTAAATGATTGCTTCGTCTTGCAAGCAAAGTTACCATTTCTGGAGTCTTTGAAAGGGTGCCAAATGGGGCGCAGTAAATTTGTTTTGGTCGGAACGACCAAGGGTTTATTCATTTTAAACGAAACTTCTTCCAATGACGGCTGGCAGGTTTCTGGCCCACATTGCGGAAATTTTCCGATAAATCATGCTGTCGCGGACCGTGAGGCAAAAACAATTTGGGCAGGTGGTGGTGCTGCATGGTGTGGTGCAGGTGTTTGGCGTTCAAAAGACATGGGCAAAACGTGGGATTTGTGCCAGCTCTCAAAAGGGGAAATCCACGATTGGGCGGCGGCTGATGAAAATATGGCCAAAATGTTCAACATTGATCCGACTGCCAAGTACCCTTTCACTGGCCAAATTGAAAATATCTGGGTGTTGGCACGCTTGCGACCGAGGACGGGGGTAAAACGTGGGAACGACGCAATCGTTTGTCGAATGCTGCGGATCCGCATGACCATCATCCGGCTGCGGCCTGTGGCAATGAAATGGGGCATTGCGTTCATAATATGGTTTTGGCCAAAGATCCAAATACCCAACGCCACATGCTGTACCAACAAAATCATCATGGGGTTTATGCGTCGTCTGATGGCGGTCGCAGTTGGAATGATATTAGCGACGGCTTGCCCAGTCGATTTGGTTTCCCGATTGTGGCCCATCCGACAGACCCAAACAAGGTTTGGACAATTCCATTAAATGGCGACATGCAGGGGCGGTTTCCCGTTGATGCCGCAGCAGCCGTTTGGCATTCTAAAGACGCAGGTCAGACATGGGTTGATCAACGCAAAGGGCTTCCGCAGGTGGGGTGTTATTTCACAGTCTTGCGTCAATCGATGGCGATGGATGGGAACGATCCTTTGGGCATTTATTTTGGAACCAACACAGGGTCGATTTTCGCCAGTTTTGACGAAGGCCAAACATGGCAAGAAATCGCCCGACATTTGCCTTCGATTTGCGGCGTCGAAGCTTTGATCATGTGATTGAATTTGAGCCCCTAACCGCAATCTGCTTGTTTCAGGGCGCAATGGGTTGTATGGAAACCTAAATGTTTTTTGCCGGAGTATAGAAATGACAAAACTGGTCACAATCTATGGTGGGTCTGGGTTCGTCGGACGTTACATCGCACGCCGTATGGCCCAAGCGGGGTGGCGCGTGCGCGTCGCGGTGCGTCGTCCGAACGAAGCACTTTTTGTGAAACCATATGGTGCCGTTGGTCAGGTCGAACCGATCCTATGTAACATCCGCGACGATGCGTCGGTTGAGGCCGCTTTGATGGGGGCCGATGCGGTCGTCAACTGTGTTGGTATATTGAATGCGGTTGGCAAAAACAAATTCGACGCGGTCCAAGCCCAAGGGGCCACACGCATCGCACGTATGGCTGCAAAAAATGGCGTTGCAAACATGGTGCATATTTCGGCGATTGGCGCTGATGCTGCGTCCGAAAGCGAATATTCCCAATCTAAAGCACATGGCGAAGCTGGCGTTCTAGAGCATATGCCAAACGCGGTTATTTTGCGCCCTTCTGTGATCTTTGGGACAGAAGACGAATTTTTCAATCGCT
>RFZH01000203.1 GCA_009920815.1 Paracoccaceae bacterium | reverse complement strand
ACGCGCGTACCGATTGGCCCGGTTGGAATCATAACACCATGGAACACGCCGTTTATGCTCTCTACGTGGAAAATTGCGCCAGCGCTGGCGGCCGGTTGCACAATTGTTCATAAACCTGCTGAATTTAGTCCATTAACCGCAAGGTTGCTGGCTGAAATCGCGCGCGATGCAGGCTTGCCGCAAGGTGTTTGGAATTTGGTCAATGGATTTGGCGAAGGTGCCGGAAAAGCACTGACGGAACACCGTGACATCAAAGCAATTGCATTTGTCGGAGAAAGCGCAACCGGCAGCATGATTATGGCCCAAGGCGCACCGACGCTAAAGCGCTTACATTTTGAACTTGGCGGTAAAAATCCCGTGATCGTTTTTGATGATGCTGATCTGGATCGCGCATTGGACGCAGCGATTTTCATGATCTATTCACTTAATGGCGAACGTTGTACATCGTCATCACGCTTATTAATTCATGAAGACGTTGCTGACGCGTTCGAGGCTAAGTTAATTGAGCGCGTCAATAAAATTCGTGTTGGACATCCGCTGGACCCAGACACCGAAGTAGGGCCGCTCATCCATAAGGTTCATTTTGACAAGGTCGCCAGCTATTTTGACATTGCAAAAAATGATGGTGCGACGGTCGCCGCGGGGGGCACGCGGGTGGGTTCCCAGGGATGGTTCGTTCGCCCGACCCTGTTTATCAATGCCAAAAATGATATGCGCATCGCACAACAAGAAATCTTTGGTCCTGTGCTTACGTCTATCCGTTTTTCGACCGAAGAAGAAGCGTTGAACATCGCAAATGACGTGCAATACGGACTGACCGCTTATGTCTGGACAAATGACATTACCCGCGCATTGCGGTTCACGAACCAGCTTGAGGCGGGCATGATATGGGTCAATTCCGAAAACGTTCGTCATCTGCCAACGCCGTTTGGTGGCGTGAAAGCATCGGGGATCGGTCGTGATGGTGGTGATTGGTCTTTTGAATTTTATATGGAACAAAAACACATTGGTTTGGCCACAGGCCATCACAAAATTCCAAGATTAGGAGCATAAGATGCCAGTACCCGCACCAAACCTTGCCCCGGGCTTTAATATCGTCCGACTTAGCCATGTTGAATACAAGGTCCAAAATGGATCGGCTGCCCCCCATTCATCAGAAATACAAACTATATAATGGTGTCAAACCGCTTCGGATTGATCATTTCAATATGTTTTCTTCAAATGTTGATGCCTCTGTCGTGTTTTACAATGAAATGGGGTTTCGCGTGACGGAATACACTGAGGATCCCGAGACAGGCAAACTCTGGGCGGCGTGGATGCATCGTAAAGGCGGTGTACATGATGTGGCCTTTACGAATGGCTTCGGCCCGCGTCTGCACCATAGTGCTTTTTGGGTTCCGACCCCTCTGAACATCATTGATTTATTAGATTTGATGGCAACAACTGGCTATGTCTCAAACATTGAACGCGGCCCTGGTCGCCATGGTATTTCTAATGCGTTTTTCCTGTATGTTCGTGATCCCGACGGCCACCGCATCGAAATTTACTGCAGCGATTATCAAACGGTTGACCCTGATTTGGAACCCATCAAGTGGGATCTAAAGGATCCACAGCGTCAAACCCTTTGGGGCGCTGCCGCGCCAAAGTCTTGGTTTGAAGAGGGCAGTGTATTTGATGGTGCAGAGCCCGTGGATGCCGTGTTAAAGGCGCAACCAATTATTGCGCCATAGGGGAAAACTATGAACTGGGATGATTATGCAAAATGGGCCGCAGATATTGCCGAATGGGGCCGCGATTATCACAAATCCATCCGCAATTTGCCTGTTCGCGCCCAAACCAAACCGGGTGAGATTGCCGCGCAGCTGATGACATCTGCGCCTGAAACTGGACATTCAATGCAAGACATCTGGGATGATTTCCAACGTGTCGTGATGCCAGGGATGACCCATTGGCAACATCCTAGGTTTTTTGCCTATTTCCCAGCAAATGCAACGCCGCCATCGATGCTGGCCGAGCAAGTCGCATCTATCATGGCGGCACAGTGTATGCTGTGGCAAACATCGCCCGCCGCCACGGAAATGGAAACCAAGGTTCTGGATTGGCTGCGCAAATCCGTGGGGCTGCCGGATGGATTCATGGGCGTTATCCAAGACAGCGCGTCGGGTGCCACCTTGGCCGCTGTTTTAACAATGCGCGAACGTGCGTTGGATTGGTCAGGCAATTCAGCTGGGTTAACGGGACAACCGCGCCTGCGTATTTATTGCAGTGATCAAGTTCACACCTCTATTGATCGCGCTGTTTGGATTGCGGGAATTGGTGGAGATAATATCGTGCGTATTCCGACGGCCGGCAATATGAAGGCCATGGATACCACGGCACTGCGAGCGGCGATTTTATCCGATATTGCCGCAGGTTTTATCCCAGCGGGTATCATCGCAAGCGTGGGGGGCACGGGGATGGGTGCCACTGACAACGTGGCAGATGTTGTTAAGGTCGCCAACGAATTTGATTTGTATACCCACGTTGATGCCGCTTGGGCGGGATCCGCGATGATATGTCCCGAATTTCAACATTTGTGGGCGGGGGTCTATGGTGTTGATAGCGTTGTATTCAACCCACATAAATGGATGGGTGTTCAATTTGATTGCTCGGCGCACTTCTTAAAGAACCCCGCAGATTTGGTAAGGACTTTGGCGATCCAGCCTGAATATTTGAAAACACATGGTCAGGGTGGATTTATCAATTATTCAGAATGGTCTGTGCCTTTGGGGCGCAGGTTCCGTGCGTTAAAGCTTTGGTTTATGTTGCGTGTTTACGGAATGGAAGACCTACGCAGTCGCGTTCGCAATCACGTCTCGTGGGCGACGTCTTTGGCAAAACGTTTAAACGACACCGCGGATTTTGAAATTATCACGCAGCCGATTTTGTCTTTGTTTACATTTCGCTACGCCCCGGAAACAGCGACTGATCTGAATGATCTAAACCAACGTTTGGTTGACGCAATTAACGACGATGGTCGCATCTATATAACTCAAACATTTGTGGATGGCGCTAAGGTTATTCGTTTCCAAGTGGGTCAGTTTGATTGCACGCAAACCGACATCGACACCGCTTATGACGTGATCTGTGAAATTGCAAAGGATTTGAAACGATGACAAAGTTTGTGACCTATACCGCTGACGGCATACAGCATTTTGGGGTGTTGGTCCAAGATGGGTGTATCGCGTTGGACGCGGATTTTCCGGACTGTCGCACGATGCGTGATGTCGTTGCCGCAGGAAGGTTGAAAGATTTATCAAAAGCCTCGATTGGCCGAGACGTGACACATCCAAACGGCAGCTTTGTTTTTGATATTCCTGTGCCCAATCCAGAAAAAATCATCTGTGTTGGTGTGAATTTCCCTGACCGCAATGCGGAATACAAAGATGGGCAAGAAGCCCCGCCCAACATGTCATTGTTTCCGCGGTTTCCCAGATCTTTTACTGGCAATGGTCAGCCCTTGGTCCGTCCGCCCGAGTCGCCTCAGTTGGACTATGAAGGCGAAATCGTAGTGATCATTGGTAAGGGGGGGCGCCGCATTTCCCAAGATGATGCATATACACACATTGCTGCCATTAGCTTGGCGAACGAAGGCACAATCCGTGATTGGGTGCGCCATGCGAAATTTAATGTGACCCAAGGTAAAAACTGGGACAATTCGGGATCTATTGGCCCATGGATGATTCCATTTACACATCCATCGCAATTGGACGACATCCGTCTCACGACACGCGTAAACGGCGAATTACGTCAAGACGATCGCACAAGTCGTATGTTGTTTCCGATCAAGCGGCAGATTGAATATATCTCGACGTTTACGACTTTGGTTCCTGGTGACATCATAATAACTGGTACGCCCACTGGTGCGGGTGCGCGATTCACCCCACCGCGATTCTTGGTACCAGGTGACGAAATTGTGGTTGAGGCAGAAGGAATTGGACGCTTGGTGAACGGAGTTGTCGACGAATGCTAACACCGGATC
>RFZH01000202.1 GCA_009920815.1 Paracoccaceae bacterium | reverse complement strand
GGTGGATTTCATCCAACATCTGGATCGGTTTGATCCGCTGTGGGCCCGTTGACCGATTTCGCGCAATATTGCCCATCGCACGCCTATGTGCCGGGGCAATCACCCCGCCATGCCGAAGATCAATTCGCACCCATCCTGGATGCATTTGATCGCACACAACCCATCGACACATTTGGTGATACGCTTGCGTTTCAGGTTGGGCTGTATTTTTTGGACCAAGGGTTTTATTGGGAATGCCACGAGGTGATGGAACCCCTTTGGATCGCCGCGCCGGATCACAGTGCGGAAAAGGTCTTTTTCCAACTGGTGATTCAGATCGCAAATGCCTGTTTGAAAAAACGGATGGCACGCGACAAAGCCCATGATCGGTTATGTACCATTTCGACGGGCTTGGCGGATGCCCTGGTGCGCCGTGGGGTTCACATGGTTTATGGTGTTCATGTGCGTCAATTATTGCAATATATTACATAAAAATGATAATATGGCGTAATATTGGCACTATTATACAAAAATCAAGTTTACCGGGTGACAGATTCGCGGTACGTTTGGGGCAAGTAAAGGAAGGACATCCCAAATGACCAAGCTAATTGATTTCCGCACAAATCCGTCGAAATACCGCCACTGGCGTGTTGACTATAATGGTCCTGTTGCATCCTTGGTTATGGATGTTGATGAAAACGCAGGCCTGTTTGATGGCTATCAGCTAAAATTGAATTCCTATGACCTGGGCGTTGACATTGAATTGAACGACGTCGTTCAGCGTATGCGCTTTGAACACCCAGAGGTCAAAGTTGTCGTGATGAAGTCCGGCAAGGAAAAAGTGTTCTGCGCAGGCGCAAATATCCGTATGTTGGGCGGCGCGGCGCATAGCCACAAAGTCAACTTTTGTAAATTCACCAACGAAACCCGTAACGCATTCGAGGCCGCCGAAGAAGAGTCTGGCCAAAAATACATGGCCGCCGTCAAAGGGGCCTGCGCGGGTGGTGGATACGAACTGGCCTTGGCCTGTAACTATATCATGTTGACCGATGACGCGCAGTCATCTGTGTCCTTGCCAGAGGTCCCGTTGTTGGCTGTTCTGCCAGGCACGGGTGGTTTGACCCGCGTCACTGACAAACGCAAAGTGCGCCGCGATTTGGCCGATATCTTTTGCTCAACCGAAGAGGGCGTAAAAGGCAAGCGCGCCCAAGATTGGCGTCTGGTTGACGAAGTGGTCCCAAATTCCAAATTTGATGACGCGGTTGCCGAACGTGCGGCGCAGTTCGCGGCCGAAATGACAAAAGGTGACGCGCCACAGGGCATCACATTGGGCGATCTGGACCGCAGCATCGACGAAAATGGCAACGTTACCTATTCCTTGGTCGAAGTTGCGATTGACCGCGATGCGCGTTCCGCCACCATCACATTGAAAGGCCCATCAGAAGATGCGCCTGCCGATATGGCCGCGTTCCAAGCGCAAGGCGACCAAGCCTATATGCTGCGTCTGGCGCGCGAATTCGAAGATGCGATTTTGCACCTGCGTTTGAATGAAATGGAATTGGGTCTTTGGGCGTTCCAAACCCAAGGTGACCCAGAACTGTTGTTGGCACACGAAGCATTATTGGCGGCCAACGTCGACCATTGGTTGGCCAACGAAGTACGTCAATATTGGAAACGCACCTTGAAACGTGTTGATGTTACATCGCGGTCATTGGTCGCGTTCGTTGAACACGGTTCATGCTATGCGGGCGTTTTGGCGGAATTGTTGTGGGCGGTTGATCGCAGCTATATGATGGAAGATGAATTTGACGGCGACAATCGTCCAATCGCGATCATCACATTGTCCACCGACAACTTTGGCACCTATCCCATGGGCAACGGCCTGACACGTTTGGAAACACGGTTCTTGGGCGAAGCCGATCGTGTCGCCACATTGAAAGACCAAATCGGCACCCCGATGGAGGCGTCTGAGGCTGACGAAAACGGATTGGTCACCATGATCCTTGATGACATCGATTGGGAAGACGAAGTGCGTATTTTCCTAGAAGAACGTGCAAGTTTTTCACCCGATGCGATGACAGGCATGGAAGCGAACCTCCGCTTTGCTGGTCCTGAAACAATGGAAACCCGAATTTTTGGCCGTTTGACCGCTTGGCAAAACTGGATCTTTAACCGTCCAAATGCTGTTGGTGCGAACGGTGCATTGCAACGTTACGGATCAGGTGTCCGTGGTGATTATAATATGGAACGCGTTTAATCCGCGCTAGGAGGAAGAACATGCTAGACTTAATCGACGTAAGTTACGACACGCAAATCCCCAACAACGTTGGGCTAAGCTCAGACAAAAAAGTGCTAAAGGCGTTGGAAAAATGGCACCCCGGTTATTTGGATTGGTGGAACCGTTTGATCCCCCAGAATTTCCAAGAATCCATGGTGTATTTGCGTACTGCGGTTTCTGTGGATCCAAAGGGTTGGGCCAAATTTGACTATGTCAAAATGCCGGAATACCGTTGGGGCGTTCTTTTGGCTCCCCAAGCCGAAGGTCGCGTGATCCCATGTGGTGAACATGCCGGCCAACCCGCATGGCAAGAGGTTCCAGGCGAATACCGCAACATGCTAAAGCGTTTGATCGTGATCCAAGGCGACACCGAACCAGGATCCGTTGAACAACAACGTTTCTTGGGTTTGACCGCACCATCGCTTTACGACATGCGCAACCTGTTCCAGGTGAACGTCGAAGAAGGTCGTCACCTATGGGCGATGGTGTATCTGCTGCAAAAGTATTTCGGCAAAGATGGCCGCGAAGAAGCGGATGATTTGTTGCGCCGTTCGTCAGGCTCTGAAGAAGCGCCACGCATGTTGGGTGCCTTTAACGAAGAAACACCAGATTGGTTGTCATTCTTCATGTTCACATATTTCACTGATCGCGACGGCAAGATGCAGCTTGAATCCTTGGCGCAATCTGGATTTGACCCATTGTCACGTACCTGTCGTTTCATGTTGACCGAAGAAGCGCACCACATGTTCGTGGGTGAAACTGGTGTCGGTCGTGTGATCCAACGTACCTGTGAAGCGATGAAAGAAGCGGGTATTACCGATCCCTACGCGATTGGCCGCATCCGTGATTTGGGTGTGATCGACCTGCCGACCATTCAGAAAAAGCTGAACCTGCATTATTCATTGTCTTTGGATCTATTCGGTCAAGAGGTGTCTACAAACGCGGCAAACGCGTTTAACGCGGGCATCAAGGGCCGTTATATGGAACATCGTATCGATGATGATCACCAGCTAAAGAATGACACATATATCGTCAAAAACTTGGTTGGTGGCAAAATTGTCTCCGAAGAGGTTCCTGCATTGACCGCGATTAACATGCGTCTGCGTGACGATTACGTCCGTGACGCGTCGGGCGGTGTTGGTCGCTGGAACAAGATCATCGAAAAGATGGGTATTGATTTCCAATTGTTCCTGCCAGACGAAGCGTTCCACCGTCAGATCGGCGTATTCTCTGCGATCAAAGCGGACCCAGCCGGCAACATCATTTCTGGCGAAGAATGGGCAAAGAATGTGGAAAACTGGCTGCCAAACAAAGAAGACGGCGCATATATCCAATCGCTTATGGTGCCTTGCTATGAACCCGGTAAGTTCGCGGGCTGGATTTCTGCGCCAAAAGTTGGCATCGACAATAAACCTGGCGATTTCGAATATGTGAAATTGCACATGGCCTAAGGGTCGACAGTGCAGGCCGCAATTGCGTGGCCTGCGCCATCAACAGGGGAGGTTCTCATGAAAATCGATAGAACAATCGTAACCGCAAAGCATAACAGCGCGCTCGCCACAATACGCGAAAACTGTTTGAAATGTCATGACTGCAAAGGCACGTGTTGGCAAATTTTCGAAATGTGGTCAGTTCCAGAAACTATTGTGAATCGAGGCGCAGAATGAACGCTCCTGTCAAACAACACTTGATCGATCCAGAAATCTGTATCCGGTGTTATACATGTGAAATGACCTGCCCTGTCGGGGCGATCGAACACAACGATGACAATGTTGTCGTGAATGC
>RFZH01000201.1 GCA_009920815.1 Paracoccaceae bacterium | reverse complement strand
CCCGCTTGGACCGCGAGGAAGTCAATTCGTCATCTTGATCACGCTCTTTTTCCCAATCTTCGCCCAACACAACATCAGGGTCTTCACCGGGTCCGCGCCTATTGGAAGTCATCCCGTCCAAGCTTGCCATTCATTTATTCTTCGTTGTAACGGTACCCAATACCGTAAAGCGTTTCAATCGCTGTAAAGCTATCATCAACCATACGCATTTTCTTACGCAACCGTTTGATATGGCTGTCGATCGTGCGGTCATCAACATAGACCTGATCATCGTATGCGACATCCATCAACTGATCACGGCTTTTTACGAAACCAGGGCGTTGCGCCAGCGCTTGCAATAACAAAAATTCGGTCACTGTTAAGGTCACATCCTGACCTTTCCAGCTGACCGAATGGCGCAAAGGATCCATAATCAATTCGCCACGCACCAATACTTTGGTTTCCTCGGTTTCTGGAAACTCGATACCGTTTTGCACGTCTTTACGCCGCAAAAGTGTGCGAATGCGTTCCACCAGCAAGCGTTGGGAAAACGGTTTCTTGACATAATCATCTGCGCCCATCCGCAAGCCAAGAATTTCATCTATCTCGTCGTCTTTAGACGTTAGAAAAATCACTGGCATATTGGTTTTTTGCCGTAAGCGTTGCAACAGTTCCATCCCGTCCATGCGGGGCATTTTTATATCCAGGACCGCCATATCGGGCAAACATCTATTGAATGCGTCCAACGCAGATTGACCGTCGTTGTATGTTTCTACTTCAAAGCCCTCGGACTCAAGGGTCATGGATACGAATGTTAGAATGTTTCGATCATCGTCAACCAAGGCAGTTTTTGACATACGCCACCTCTTACTGCTCTCATTTTGGATTGTAATATACCCGATTGGATATCACTATGAAGTAAATTACGACCCATAATCAACCGTATTTAGCGAATCAAAGGAAAATAGCGGCGAATGTGGTGGTAAGCGGGCCAAATTTCGCAAATTTCAGACTGATATCTTAGTACACAACCGTATATGGTTTCACATACGAGACCTGTTATCGCTAACTTTTGCGCTAACGCCTAAATGATTGCGCTAACTGTGTTATTTTGCGCCTATTCATATTTGTAATCAGAATGTTATGCATGGCGTAGGGTCATGAATGATCATGCCCCCCAAGGCGTACCCACCGAAGTTCCCCTTGGTAAGTTTACCGCCGCAAGGACGCGGCAACAGGAGTTTTAAAATGACATTAGGACGGGTAAACCCGCAGTTCCGGCTAGAAGATCAAGGCATCAACGGTCTGGGAAATGTCTATTATAACTTTATTGAGCCAGCCTTGGTCGAGGCTGCTTTGAAAAATAACGAAGGCACGCTTGGTCAAGGTGGTACATTTTTGGTCACCACTGGAAAGTTCACTGGCCGATCCCCAAAAGACAAGCACATCGTCGCTTCTGCATCTGTGAATGACAAAATTTGGTGGGAAAATAATGCCAAAATGTCCGAAGCAGGCTTTGACGCGCTATATGCCGATATGCTTGAGCACATGAAAGGCCGAGATTATTACGTCCAAGATTTGGTGGGCGGCGCTGATCCAACCTTGTCGATCAATGTGCGCATGGTCACTGAACTGGCATGGCACAGCTTGTTCATTCGTCATCTTTTACGCCGTCCTGATCGTGCTGCTTTGAATGATTTCATCGCCGATTTCACAGTGATCAACTGTCCATCGTTCCAAGCGACACCGGAAAAGCATAATTGCCGTTCCGAAACAGTGATCGCGATGAACTTTGACAAAAAGCTGATCTTGATCGGTGGAACCGAATATGCAGGTGAAAACAAAAAATCTGTCTTTACCCTGTTGAACTATCTGTTGCCTGAAAAAGGCGTGATGCCGATGCATTGTTCGGCAAACCACGCAGTTGGTAACCCCGTTGATACGGCCGTCTTCTTTGGACTATCGGGCACAGGTAAAACCACGTTGTCCGCCGATCCTGCCCGCGTGTTGATCGGTGACGATGAACACGGCTGGTCCGATCGCGGAACATTCAATTTCGAAGGTGGCTGTTACGCCAAGACCATCAACCTAAACCCCGAGGCCGAGCCAGAGATTTATGCCACAACGCAAAAATTTGGCACTGTCATTGAAAACATGGTGTTCGACCAAGAAACCCTAGAACTGGATTTCAACGATGACAGCCTGACCGCAAACATGCGCTGTGCCTATCCGCTGGAATACATTTCCAACGCATCCGACACGGCATTGGGTGGACACCCCAAAAACGTAATCATGTTGACCTGCGATGCGTTTGGCGTTCTGCCCCCCATAGCGCGTTTGACACCTGCGCAAGCGATGTATCATTTCTTGTCAGGGTTTACATCCAAGGTGGCAGGCACAGAACGCGGCGTGACAGAACCAGAGCCTACATTCTCAACCTGTTTCGGTGCGCCTTTCATGCCACGCCGCCCCGAAGCATATGGCAACCTATTGCGCGACAAAATCGCGAAACACGGCGCGACGTGTTGGTTGGTAAACACCGGCTGGACCGGTGGTGCCTATGGCACAGGATCACGCATGCCGATCAAAGCGACCCGCGCCCTGTTGACCGCAGCATTGGACGGATCATTGGCAGAGGTAAAATTCCGTCGCGACCCGAACTTTGGCTTTGACGTGCCCGTTGCCGTCGAGGGCGTCGATAGTGCGCTCTTGGATCCACGCAGCACTTGGGCCGATGGCGACGCATATGATGCACAAGCCGCAAAATTGGTACAAATGTTTGCAGACAACTTTGAACAATACGTCCCCTTTATCGACGATGATGTCAAAGCAGCTGCAATCAGCTAATCACACATAAATCATTTGAAAGCCCGCCTTTGGCGGGCTTTTTTGTATACGTTTAATCTGTGCTAAAATACGCGCCGCAGGTATGCGCGCACGGATCATTACATCATGGCCTGATCACAAAATATCCCATTGCGTCTAGCTCCATCAAGCGAGTAACCCCTCCGGGAACCACTTGCGCGTGCGATGTGATCGGGGGCGCTTTGCCTTCTTTCTTTGTCATGCCGGTGATCGTGTTATTGCACGCACTAAAGGTGACTTCGGGCATGCTTTGCGCAAAACTATTGATGCGTTCCATCACGGGCGACGTATCTTCGCGCAGAATGTGAAGACCTGCGTTAAAGGCCACGATTTCAACCTCGTACATTTCGCCCGCCTCACTCATTGCGCGGGCAAAATTTGCGGCCACGTTCAGCGCTTTTTGGAATGTTCCCTTTTCATTGTCGCTGATTTGGATCGCTAATTTTTTTACGCCATCATCCTCTGCCAAGGCCGAGTTTGCATATCCCGCAGCCGCGAACGCAGCGCTGATTGTCATAAACGTGCGACGATTAACTGTCATTTTTTTCTCCCTTTATTGGTGGATTTAGTGTGAAAGCTTTCAAACAATCTGTCAAACGCACACTAGACATGCGGCTTTTTTTTACGCAGGTTCGGCATATGATGTCTGACGCAAATAAAATACAAACTCAGCGCATTTTCTGGTTAGATCATGCGCGCGGCATAGCAGTTGTTGCGATGGTGATTTTCCATTTCACCTTTGATTTGATGTATTTTGGATATATCGCACCTGGCACCGTCTATCGTCTAGAGTGGCGCATTTTCGAAAGCACGATCGCTGCAAGTTTTTTATTCATCGCGGGATTTTCATTCATGTTATCCCATGGTGGCAGCTTAAAGTTTTCCAGACTGCGCCGAAAATTGGGGCTCTTGGCCATGTCGGCGGCCGGTATTTCCTGTGTCACCTATTTTATCTTTGGTCCAAATATGATCCGCATGGGCATATTACATAGCATTTTACTGCTGAGTGTATTGGCGATATTTTTGCGTCATTTACATTGGGGGCTTCTGACATTTTTGGCATGTTTGAATATTCTATTGTACCTTTGGCTGCCTCTTCCGCTTGAGGCGTCAGCGTGGTTACAGTGGCTGGTGTGGACATCCGAAACCGAATTTTCAGTTGATTACCGGCCCATTCTACCTTGGGCCACTCCATTCTTAATTGGCATGGTGGCACAACGGTTTTTGCCGAACGATAGATCTATTATCACTGATCGGGCCAAAAG
>RFZH01000021.1 GCA_009920815.1 Paracoccaceae bacterium | reverse complement strand
ACTGCTCTACCGCTGAGCTACGCCGGAACATGTGGCGGGGTATAGCAATAGGTTTTGGGGACGTCCAGAGGGTTTTTTAAAAAAAATCAAAAAACTTTTGATACCTTATCTTAACCTAAATACTGTCTCAGCGCTAAGGGGATTATCAAATAATATCATATGCTTATTTGCCAGGTCTAAGAGATGCGCAAAAACATTTCGTGTTGCTGCGGGGATCAAGGTTTGATCAATCTCTGTGTAAATCATCTCGGCAAGCTTGCGCGCTGAATTAGGTCCCTGCGCCAATGCCGTTAAAATTTCCGCCTCGCGTTGACGACGATGCGCAACAAGCCAGCTGATGCGTTCATTTGGACTGCGCACACAGTCACCGTGTCCGGGATAAAAGATAGACCAGTTCTGACGACCAAGCCGTGCACAGGACGTCATAAAGTCGCCGAGATCGCCATCGGGGGGTGAAACCATTGATGTTGCCCATTCCATAACATGATCCCCCGAAAAGAGGGCATTACCAACCGCAAAACACAGATGGTTCGCCATGTGACCTGGGGTATGGAGCGCGGTCACAGTCCAATCCTTTCCGACAATTTGATCCCCATCTGCTAAAAAGACATCAGGAATAAAGTCGTGATCGATTCCTTCGCCACCGCCGGTGTATCCGTTTTCTTCGACCTGTCGCATGAAATCACTTTGACCATCTTTTGCCCGCCCGAACGCATATATTTTTGCACCTGTGATTGCCGATAATCTGGCGGCCAAGGGTGAATGATCTATGTGCGCATGTGTGACCAATATATGTGTGATCTGCGAACCGTTTTCTGTCGCCGTCAAAATGGCATTAAGATGGTCATCCAAATCAGGCCCGGGATCAATCACAGCAACCGCATCCGTTCCCAGAATATATGTATCAGCGCTTATTCTGGTTCTGCCGGTATTTTTACTGCAGATTATTGTGAGCTTTGTGTTTATTCAACGCCACTTTGAAGGGGTAACAGAACAATTAACAGGGGGGGTCATTGATGATCTGCGATTGATCGAACAATCGCTTGCAAATGACGCACTGTCTGACGCGCTAAAAATAGCCACTGCGCTTGGTGTGCGCGTTGTTCCTGTTGATACGCCTTTTGAAACCGAAACACGTCGGTTTTATGATTTGTCAGGAATCATCGTATTGCGCGAATTGCGCACCGTTCAATCGGTCAAAGCAATTGATTTGCCCGACGATGATTTCGTCATCCTCGGGCTTAACGTGCGCGGCCAAGATTACAAAATCACAGTTTTGCGCAAACGTGTGTCGGCGTCCAACCCACATCAGTTGATCGTGAATATGGTTTTTTTCGGTATTTTGTTAACCGTCATTGCCTTTTTGTATCTGCGTAATCAATTACGCCCAATCACGCGCTTGGCGCAGGCAGCCGATGCATTTGGTCGCGGTGTTCATATTCCCTATCGTCCGTCAGGCGCAACCGAGGTCCGCGCTGCGGGACGTGCTTTTTTGGACATGCGTTCGCGGATCGAACGCCACATAGAACAACGCACATTGATTTTGTCAGGCGTTAGCCATGATTTGCGGACACCATTGACACGGCTGAAACTTGGCCTGTCGTTTTTGCCGGATCAAGATCGCGAACCATTGGAAAAGGATGTCGAGGATATGCGCGTTCTTTTGGATGAATTTTTGGTCTTTGCAAAGGCTTTGGGCGAAGACAGCGGCGCCCCCGAACCCGTTAAACCCGCCGACCTTATTCATCAACTTGTCTCTGATTATAGCAGAATGGACAAGGTGATCGAATTGCCCAAGGATCGTTTCCCCGATATCCGTTTAATGGCGCGGCCCACGGCGTTGAAACGCGCTCTGGAAAACTTAATTAACAACGCCTTTCGCTATGGTGACCGTGTTCAGCTGTTTTGTCATTTGGCACAAGGGCAAATTGTGTTTGAGGTTCATGACAATGGTCCTGGGATTCCGAATGAAAAATTCGGTGATGCTCTCAAACCATTTCACCGCCTTGATCCAGCGCGTAACCAAAACAAAGGGGCAGGGGTCGGCCTTGGCTTGCCCATCACCGAAGATATCGCGCGTGCGCTCGGCGGTTGGCTTGAATTGGGTAAAAGTAATGAATTGGGCGGATTGCTTGCACGAATTTATATCGCGATCGAAAGATGATGGTAGGCCCGGAGGGATTTGAACCCCCAACCAAAGCGTTATGAGCGCTCTGCTCTAACCGTTGAGCTACAGGCCCGCCTTGGAACGTGCTACCACATGTATCAGCAAGGTCAAGTGTTTCAGATTGAATAATCCGCCATAATCCAGTAACTGACCGCCAAAGCGATGAAAGGATCCCAGATGAGCCAGTCTAACAACGGTATGACCTATGCTGCCGCAGGCGTTGATATTGACGCAGGAAACGCGTTGGTTGAAAAAATCAAACCAGCGGCAAAGCGCACAAATCGTGCTGGCGTTATGGCGGGTCTTGGCGGTTTTGGCGGTTTGTTTGACCTAAAGGCTGCAGGGTATACTGATCCAATTCTTGTGGCGGCAACAGATGGTGTTGGCACCAAATTGCGCATCGCAATTGATACTGGGATCTTGGATACAATCGGTATTGATTTGGTGGCAATGTGCGTGAACGATCTAATCTGTCAAGGCGCTGAACCATTGTTTTTCTTGGACTATTTTGCGACAGGCAAACTAAAGGTTGATGAAGCTGCCACAATCATCAATGGCATTGCAGAGGGCTGCGCCCAGTCGGGATGCGCGCTAATTGGCGGTGAAACAGCAGAGATGCCTGGCATGTATTCTGCGGATGATTTTGATCTAGCGGGATTTGCTGTGGGCGCAATGGAACGCGGACAAAGTTTGCCTGCAGATGTCCGCGTTGGTGATGTTTTGCTGGGGCTGAAATCCAGCGGCGTTCATTCGAACGGTTATTCGTTGGTACGAAAACTGGTGGAAACATCTGGTTTGACATGGGAATCGCCGAACCCGTTTGGCGATGGAACTTTGGGTCAGGCCTTGCTTGCGCCGACCCGTTTATATGTCAAACAATGCCTAGCAGCGATCCGCGCAGGCGGCGTTCACGGTTTTGCCCATATTACTGGCGGGGGCCTGACAGAAAATATCCCACGCGCCCTGAATGAAGGCCAAGGCCTAGAGATAGATTTGGATTCATGGGAATTGCCTGCCATTTTCAAATGGCTTTCCGCGCAGGGTAATATGGAACCACGTGAAATGTTGAAAACGTTTAACTGTGGAATCGGCATGACAGTCATCGTTGATGCGGCCTCGGTGGACGCGGTGCGCGAAGCTTTGATCGCGGCAGGAGAAGAAGTGGTTGAGTTGGGCCGTGTGACTGACACTGCAGGCGTTGTCTACACAGGCACATTATAAGGCCCAAAGGAATGACCAAGCGCGTCGCGATTTTCATTTCTGGTGGTGGATCTAACATGGTCAAGCTGGTCGATAGCATGGTGGGCGATCACCCTGCACGGCCTATCTTGGTCTTGGCCAATTCCGATGATGCAGGTGGTTTGGCGCATGCGCGCGCCCGTGGAATCGCGACCGAAACGGTTGATCATCGTCCGTTCAAAGGGAACCGTGATGCGTTTGAGGCAGAATTGCAGCGCGTGATAGAGCCCTATGCGGCAGATTTTCTATGTCTTGCTGGTTTCATGCGCGTGTTGACCGCGGGATTCGTGACGCCGTGGGCGGGGCGTATGTTGAACATTCACCCATCTTTGCTGCCCAAATATAAGGGACTTCACACCCACCAGCGTGCGCTGGATGCAGGTGACGCTGTCGCCGGTTGCACCGTACATGAGGTAACGGCCGCATTAGATGATGGTCCAATCTTGGGCCAAGCGCGTGTGCCAATTTTACCAGATGATACCGCCGAAACCCTGGCAGCGCGCGTCTTGACACAAGAACATAAACTGTATCCCGCCGTCTTGCGCAGATTTGTGTCAGGTGAGCGTTCACCGTTGATTTGGGGCGAATGAAGTCTTTTCTAAAGCAATTATTCACGCTATCTAGATCAGACGGGGTGTTAAGAACAAAAGAACGATAAATGAAAACTATAACAACCACCCACGATTTGACCGAATTTTGTAATCGCGCAGGTCATTGCGCTTATGTCACGGTCGATACCGAGTTTTTGCGCGAGCGGACATATTATTCTAAATTATGTCTGATCCAATTGGCCTTGCCGGGACGTTCAAATGACGATGCGGTCCTTGTTGATCCGTTGGCAGAGGGTTTATCATTAGCACCGCTGTATGATTTGTTTCGTAACGAAGCGGTGGTGAAAGTTTTTCACGCAGCGCGTCAAGATTTGGAAATCTTTTACGTTGATGCCAAAGTCATTCCCGCACCGTTATTTGATACCCAAGTCGCCGCAATGGTTTGTGGTTTTGGCGATCAGGTTGGGTACGAAACTTTAGTTCGCAAAATTGCAAAGCAATCGTTGGATAAATCGTCACGCTTTACCGATTGGTCACGGCGCCCCCTAAGCGATGCACAAAAAACCTATGCCTTGGCGGATGTCACACATTTACGCCAAATCTATGAATACCTGTCTGCTAAATTAGAAAAGACTGGACGCAGCCATTGGATGGCCGAAGAATTGGCGACTTTGACGACGCCAGACACTTATGTGATTGATCCTGCACATGCGTGGGAACGTGTTAAAACCCGGTCCAGTTCGCCACGGTTATTGGCAATTGTGCGTGCATTGGCCGAATTTCGCGAAAGCTATGCGCAAACCCGCGATATTCCGCGCAGTCGTGTTTTCAAAGATGACGCACTAATTGAATTGGCATCAACCAAGCCAAAGACCTTTGACGATCTGCAGAAATCGCGCCTTTTACTGCGCGAAGCGCGCAAGGGGGAAATTGCAAACGGAATCTTGAAGGCAGTAAAATATGCGATAGAGCTGCCGCAAGAAAACCTTCCGAAAGTTCCCGATGAAAAGGACATGCGTGCGGTCAATCAAGCGCTTGCTGATTTGTTGCGTGTTTTGTTAAAGGCCAAGACCGAAAATAATGGCGTCGCGGCAAAGCTTATCGCAAGTTCGGCTGAGCTGGATGCGCTTGCCTCGGGCGAACGCGACGTTCCGACGCTGCGTGGATGGCGTTACGAGGTGTTTGGCCAAGACGCGTTACGTTTGTGTAATGGAGAAATCGGTCTTGTCGCAAAGGGCAAATCGGTCAAGACTTTTGATATCCCGTAATAGGAGCAGCATTAGTTTGCACTTTCCCATCGAACCATTAGGAACAGGAACGTCCAACGAACGCGCCCGCTGTACCCCGTGATTAAAACCTATTCTTTGGCTTGTATTACGGCGCGTTAATTTCGAACGCGCAAAACATTGTTCGCGCTATTCACGTCAATGGCTTTGTATTTTTCCAAGTCTTGTTGCGAAAAAAACCGTGCAGCAGCGATTTCACGCGCGCGTTCAGATCCAACAGGCGCGCCTAACGGTGTGACCGCCTTGACCACAACACGTAAAATGCCATCGTCTTGGTCTGGAAGATCCTCGATACGGATATCAGCTGCCCCAATTCGATCTGACTTTGCATCAATGCGCAGAATCTTTCCGTCTAGCGTTTTTTCCAGCGCAGCAGCCGTAACAAAATAAACAGGGGTGCCTGCATAGACCTCTTTTGGTCGCCGCCGTAACATGTTTTCCTCTGGAATGAGAGATTTCTGGGTGCTTTGCGTCTCTCCATTAAACCAATTCAATGGATTCACCTTACTATTGCGTATCGAACTACAGCCCGAGAGCGCCAAAGACAAAATAACAATGGACACAAAGGTACGCATGTACATTCCCCTAATTCTGTTTCTTACTTCCTAACCTAATGGCAAAGATAAGAAAAGCGCTAGCTTGTGCTTTACCTTTGGCAAGGCTCCGCTTAGGTGTAGAAGAAAGAAAAAGAGGGCACTATGGCGACGCAAGCTTTTGAAGATATCGTAGATGATTTTGAATTTATGGATGATTGGGAAGATCGCTATCGCTATGTGATCGAATTGGGCAAGGCGATGCCGCCGCTCGAGGATGCTTTTAAAGTTGACGCCAACAAAGTGCATGGCTGTGCAAGCCAAGTTTGGATGCAGCAATATATTGATGATGGTGTTTACCGCTTTGATGGTGACAGTGATGCAATGATAGTTCGTGGCTTGGTCGCGGTTTTGCAAAAGCTCTATAACGGCCTTCCTATTGCAGACGCACGCAACGTAAATGCGCAAGCTGAACTTGGACGACTTGCGTTACAAGATCATCTTTCATCGCAGAGATCAAACGGCTTGCGTTCAATGATTGAACGAATTCAAAATTCGCTGAAGTCATAAATCTTTACAAACAACAGTTGGGCGTATGGAATGATCAGACCATTCCATCGCTGTTTATTCATAAGGTGTCCAAGGGATGTGCCTGATCGCTATTTTGTCAAAAAAACGACAGGGGTGACGTCAATTCTGTTTTAACCTTTGGCTTTATCCATAAAGGTCCAAAGATCACCATACCCAGTCTTGCGGTGTTCAAAGTCCAAGCCCAAGCGTTCGGCGCATATTTTTGCTTTTGCCAATACCTTAGCGTCGGACACTTGTTCCAGATATACCAGTTTCTGATAATTGCCAAAATACATTGATAACAATTCAGGATGCCTGTCCAAACCAAGGGGCTTCCACACAAAAGCATCAAACTGTCGAACCAAGAAATCTGTTAGAAAAAAAGAGGTTATATCGTCATATTGATCTGCAACATCAAGTCCTTGAAAAAAGGCATAACAATGCGGTCCTTCGATCATTTCGACTTGTTCTTGGGCACAGACAGTTTGCAACAGTCCCCCTGTACCACAATCTGCATAGGCAACAAAAATCTGATCCACACCATTTTCACGGAGCGAACGAATTTTTTCGCGCACAGCCTGAGGAATTTTTTCCGGCGTGTTATGCAAAATTGCGGGCAAACAGGTCAACACGATGTGATCCATTTGATTGGCTTTCATGATTGCCAATATTTCATGCGCGATCGCGCCGCAGCCGATAATAGAAATGCGACCCCGAGGGGCCGCATCCAAACCGTTTAACGTCAGTTCTGTATCACTGACTGCCATATTTTACGCAGACATTTGATTGTGCTTACGCGCAACCCATTCTTTTGCGGTTTCAACAGCAACTGCCGCATCACGACAATAGGCGTCTGCACCGATGGCTTTGCCAAATTCTTCGTTCAATGGGGCACCGCCCACCAATACGATATAGTCATCACGTACGCCTTGTTCGACCATAGTGTCGATGACGACCTTCATGTAGGGCATTGTTGTTGTCAAAAGCGCAGACATACCAAGAATATCAGGCTTTTCTGTTTCGAGCGCTTCCAGGTAATTTTCAACAGGGTTGTTGATGCCTAAATCGACCACCTCAAAGCCTGCGCCTTCCATCATCATGGATACAAGGTTTTTGCCAATATCGTGGATATCGCCTTTGACGGTACCGATCACCATTTTGCCAACGCGCGGTGCACCCGTTTCTGCGAGCAATGGTTTCAGAATGGCCATGCCACCTTTCATCGCGTTTGCCGCCAAAAGTACTTCTGGCACAAACAGGATACCATCGCGGAAGTCCTGGCCAACGATTGTCATGCCGCCGACAAGTGCTTCTGTCAGAATACGATAGGGTGCCCAATCTCGTTCCAGAAGGATGTTCACACCTTCTTCGATTTCTTCTTTGAGACCGTCATATAGGTCATCAAACATCTGTTGAACAAGCTCTTCGTCGTCCAGTTCCGAAAGAATGATGTCGTCTTCTTCTGACATTTAACGATTCCTTTTCAATGCGCAGAGCGCCGTTATTCGATGTGCCAGCTTTTGCCAGTTTGTCGCAGATGTGTTTGGCGAATTGCGACACTGGGTGCACCGAAGCCGACTTAACTAATTTTTTTTCACGTGACCAGAGTGTTTTACATGCAAATATTGCATAATCTTTACAAATGTTCACTAAATGTTCTAAACTTATGATATGTCGCATTTTGATGATCATTCGAACAAGTCTCCATACCGCGGTCGCGCAACCACGCTTAATCCAAAGTCGCGGTTTGATGTGACTGGCAGGGAAGTCATCTTTGATGGATGGTTTGAACCGCTCGATGGCGTACCTGTCTCACGCGCAGAGGTAACGTCAGAGCGGGTGCGCAGCATCATAAGTTATAACACATCGCCCGATTTGCCGTTTGATCGTTCGATCAATGCCTATCGAGGTTGTGAACACGGATGCATTTATTGCTATGCACGTCCGTCACATAATTATCTGGACTTGTCCTCTGGTCTTGATTTCGAAACCAAATTGACCGCAAAACCGAACGCAGCCAAGGTGTTGATACAACAACTTTCGAAACCATCCTACCGCGCCCGCCCCATTGCACTTGGGACAAACACCGATCCATACCAACCCATTGACGTGACGCATAAAATCACGCGTGACATTTTGCAGGTTCTGCAAACAACTCGACATCCCACCGCCATCGTTACCGAAGGGACGATGATCACCCGAGATTTAGACATCCTGGCCGAAATGGCACAGGATAACCTTGTTTGGGTGGGTGTGTCTGTGACAACACTCAATCTGAAATTATCACGTGTGATGGAGCCGCGCGCACCGGCGCCCGCTGCGCGGCTGCGTACCATTGAGCGGCTGTCCAAAGCGGGCGTACCAACTCGCGTCATGGCATCACCCTTGATCCCAGCACTCAGCGATCATGAATTAGAGAATATCCTAAAGGCGGGGCGCGATCATGGCGCACAATCGGCAAGTTGGATCATGTTACGTTTACCACGCGATGTCTCTGATCTTTTTCAAGCATGGCTTTTCGATAAATTTCCCGACTGTGCAAAACGTGTTCTAGGGCATATTCGTGAAATGCATGATGGTAAACTCTACGACGCAAACTTTGGACATCGTATGCGGGGCAGTGGGCCATATGCCGAAATGATCGAGAAGCGGTTTCAACTGGCGATCAAAAAATTGGGATTGGCACACAAGGTGCCAAAACTAAATTGCGCCGATTTCCTGCCTCCGCGGAAAAAATCGGCGCAAATGGATCTATTTGACGGATAGCACCCAGCATTGTCCGTCTCGTTTGCGCGTTTATCCGCGACGGCGTCCGCGGCGTGCTCGCGGTTCTGGTGTATCGCCATCCGTTCCATCCGATGTGGATGTAAACGGACCAATTTTATCAACGATTTCCTCCAAGCTTGGCGCAGCACCCTTGTGCGTGTTTTCCAATGCATTCCGCATAGCGGTAAGGTGCGCAGGCATGGTCCCACAGCATCCACCAATAATTTTTGCGCCTGCGTTACGCGCCATGACCGCGTATTCAGCCATTAAATCAGGTGTGCCATTGTAACAAATATGCCCGTCCACATATTGTGGAATGCCAGCATTTCCTTTGGATATAAGCGCTTGAGACGGGTTTTCCGCCGCAAATCCCAACACGGTGCGCAAAATATCTGCCGCACCGGTCCCACAGTTTGCGCCAAAGGCCACGGGCGCGTTGTCAATTCCTTCAACCATTTCAACCATTGCCTTTGATGTGACACCCATCATTGTGCGCCCGGCGGTATCAAAGCTCATCGTGCCCACCCATGGCAAATCAACTTTTGAAAATGCTTCGGCGGCGGCCAAATATTCTTCTGGCGCAGAAATGGTTTCCAACCATAACACGTCTGCGCCGCCTTCCTTTAACCCTTCGGCCTGTTCATGGAAAATTTCGACGGCATCGGCATGGGATAAGGACCCGACCGGTTGCATAATGTCGCCTGTGGGACCAACCGATCCGGCGACAACAACGGGGCGACCAGCTTTGTCCGCGACCTCACGACCCAGTTCCGCCGAGATACGCGATAACTCGCGGGCGCGATGCCCTGCATTGTGCAATTTCAAACGTGACGCATTGCCACCAAAGCTATTGGTCAAGAACAAATCGCTGCCCGCATTAACGGCCATTTGATACAGCTTTGTGATGTTTTGTGGATGCGTTTCATTCCAAAGCTCTGGCGCATCGCCAGATTCTAGGCCCATCGCGAACAAATTTGTTCCCGTCGCGCCATCGGTCAAAATCCAGTCGCGGTCATTTAGCATTTTCAAAAAAGCGTTCGTCATCTTTCAACCCAATCGTGTTCGTCACCCAGCGCGTGTCATATTTATTTGTGAAAGACAAATTCATAATTTTCATTGATATTATGAATTTCATTCGCAAATCGGGAAAAGACGCGACAGCCCCCCATTTTGTTTGGCCCTAGGTCATTGCGTCACTTGCCCTTTTTGACAACTTGCACTAAGAGAGGCCGCAATTCAGCCAAGAAAGTGATCCCATGGCGCGCCGTACAAAAATCTATGAAGGCAAAGCGAAAATCCTTTACGAAGGTCCCGAGCCAGGAACAATCGTACAATATTTCAAGGACGACGCGACAGCATTTAACGCCGAGAAAAGAGATGTCATCGAAGGCAAGGGTGTTCTAAACAACCGTTTGTCCGAGTTTTTTATGCTTGGCCTGCAGGCTGTTGGCATTCCGACGCATTTTTTGAAACGTTTGAACATGCGTGAACAGTTGGTGCGCAGCTGCGAAATTATTCCCTTGGAAGTGATTGTACGCAACTATGCCGCTGGATCGATGTCAAAGCGTCTTGGCATCGAAGAGGGAACGCAGCTGTCCCGCCCCGTTGTCGAATATTGCTATAAAGACGATTCTTTAGGGGATCCATTGGTCAGCGAAGAACATATCGCAGCCTTTGGGTGGGCAAGCCAGCAAGATATGGAAGATGTCTTGTCATTGGCGTTGCGTGTGAATGATTATCTTTCTGGTGTCATGTATGCCGTTGGCATCCGTTTGGTTGATTTTAAAATTGAGATTGGCCGCGTGTACGAAGGTGATTTCCAACGCCTTGTTATCGCAGATGAAATCAGCCCAGACAGCTGTCGCTTGTGGGACATCGAAACCGGTCGCAAGTTGGACAAAGACGTGTTCCGTCGTGATTTAGGGTCGTTGACTGACGCCTATTCCGAAGTGGCGCGCCGTCTTGGCATCCTGCAATCATCTAATATCACGACGGCCCCAACGGTCGTAAAGTAAAATTACGCTTAGTGCGACAAACCAAGGATTGAACTATGAAAGCCCGTGTTTATGTCATGCTCAAAAACGGTGTTTTGGACCCACAAGGTGCAGCCGTACAACATGCGCTTGGTGCGTTGGGATTTGACGGCGTGAGTGGCGTTCGCCAAGGCAAAGTGATCGAATTAGACATCACAGCAACAGATTCTGCGGCCGCGAAAGCACAAGTCGAAGAGATGTGCGAAAAGCTTTTGGCAAACACCGTAATCGAAAATTACAGCGTCGAGATCGTCTAATGCGCGCGGGTGTAGTCGTTTTTCCTGGATCAAACTGTGATCGAGACATGGCCGTTGCGTTGAAAAACGCAGGTGCAGAGGTGTCAATGATCTGGCACAAAGATACTGAGATCCCCACAGGTCTGGATGTGATAGCAATACCAGGTGGGTTTTCTTTTGGTGATTATTTGCGTGTTGGTGCAATCGCAGCGCGGTCACCAATTTGCCAATCGGTTATTCGTTTTGCAGACAAAGGCGGTTATGTATTTGGCGTGTGTAACGGATTTCAGGTTCTGACTGAAACCGGGTTATTACCGGGTGCGTTGTTGCGCAATGCCGGTCTAAAATACGTTTGCCGTCATCAAACGCTTAAGGTCACAACGACCAATTCGGTTTACACGGGTGGCTATAGCACAGGTCAAACCATCACAGTGCCGATTGCGCATCATGATGGCAATTACAATCTGCCTGCTGACGATGTTAAAAAACTGTTTGATCAGGATCGTGTTGCGTTCACCTATGTTGATAATCCCAACGGCTCGGTTGCAGATATTGCCGGTGTGTTGTCTGAAAACCGCCGCGTCTTGGGGATGATGCCACACCCTGAGCGTTTGTCCGAAGAGGCACATGGCGGAACAGATGGTAAGCCATTTTTTGCCAATCTTTTTGACCAATTTGTCAGCGCCTAACACCTGCCAAAAATCTGGTTATACTGTGTCCTAAGATGACACAGTTATATCGCGAATCTCAGAGTGAGTCCCAAGTGGATGTTGCAGGCCCGTCAAATTGGCGGGTTCGCACAATATCAGGTATATTGCTGGTCATCGCATTTGCAACCTTGTACCTGACGAATGCGGTTTTAACCCAGCGCTTTACCCAAAGTACAACAAATCGTGCTGAACTTAGATTGGCGCTTTATGGTTCTAATTTGCAAAGCGAATTGCAGCGCAATTCGATTGTGCCACAGCTTTTAGCGCGTGATCCCGCGCTGATATCGGCGCTGAATTCCAATGACTTTAGCCAAACATCACAACGTCTAATTAGCTTTGTTGATGAAATTGGGGCCGCGTCGTTGTCATTGTTGAATCGCGATGGTCGAACGGTCGCATCCAGCGAACGTGTGAATATCGGAAAAATGCACCGTGAAAAAGGCTATTACATCGACGCCCTTCGTGCGTCGAATACTGTTTTTCGGGTGGTCGAAAAGGAAACCGGCGGTTTTGGATTTTATTATTCGCGCAGGATCGAAGACCAGAGCCAAACGATTGGTGTTGTGTTGGTCGAGGTTGATCTTCAAAAATTTGAACGTACGTGGGCAGGTATCTCTGACGCGGTCTTTGTGACCAATTCCGAGGGCTTGATTACCTTGTCAACTGAACCAAAATGGCGCGGATTGACAGAAGAACAGGCCTTGGCATTACAATCACCTGAAAGCGCGCTAGAGCGAGCGTTGCGGATCACATCAGATTGGTCCAATTCTCCCTTTAATGCCTATGTCGCGGGTCAGGCGGTGATGCGAATACAGGGTCGTATTCCGTTTCGAGGCTGGCAAATCACCACATTCACCGCATATTCCAGCGTGCGTGAACGCGTGAACGCGATTTTGGCATTTGAAATCATGGTGTTTGCTTTGCTTTTTGCGTTTGGCTTTTATTACACCAGCCGTAAAAACGCGTCTCGCGTGGTATTTTTTCAACGTGAGAGCATATCACTGCGTGATCTAAATGCCCGTCTTCAGCGTGAAATTGTAGAGCGCGAAAAGGTGGAAAAAACACTTGAGGTGGCAGAACAATCGCTTGCGCAAAGTTCCAAGTTGGCGGCGTTGGGCGAAATGGCCGCCGCCGTCAGTCATGAATTAAACCAACCTTTGGCCGCGATGAAAACCTATTTGGCAGGGGCAGGTTTGTTGTTACGGCGCAATCGCCCTGACGAAGCGATGGTTGCGTTTCAGCGGATGGATGATTTGGTCGAACGTATGGGCGCAATTACGCGCCAATTGAAATCACATGCCCGAAAAGGGGCCGAAAAATTTAGCCCGATCGACATTGCTGCGGCTTTGGATTCTTCAATCGCGATGATGGATCCACAGCTGCGGTTATCAAAGATCAAGGTCACCAAGATATTGCCCGACATTGATGTTTTGGTCATGGGCGACCGGATGCGTCTTGAACAGGTACTGATCAATTTGTTGCGCAATGCGCATGATGCGGTCAAAAACGAGGCTAACCCAGAAATCGAAATCATGCTCAGTCGAGGCACTTATGCCACTTTAAGTGTTCGTGATAATGGGCATGGGATCAATGATTTAGATAACCTTTTTGAACCATTTCATACAACGAAAGCGCCCGGTGACGGCGTCGGTCTTGGGTTGGCTATTTCATCAGGTATTATCAAAGATTTTGGGGGCCGGTTGACCGCACGGAATGCAGAGGGCGGAGGCGCTGTTTTCGTCGTAGAGCTGCCTATATTTAATCCACATGGTGTCGGGACGTCCCCGATCGAAGCAGCAGAGTAAAGTGAATGACCAAAGCAATGAAAATCGCAATTGTGGACGACGAAAAAGACATGCGTTTGTCAATCACGCAATGGCTTGCCTTGTCTGGCTATGACACCGAAAGTTTTGCAAATGCGACAGATGCGCTGGCTGTGATTGGGCCTGATTATCCCGGCATTGTGATTACGGATATTCGCATGCCCGGCATGGACGGCATGCAATTTTTGCGCGCATTGATGAGCCGCGACAGCAATTTACCTGTTATCATGATCACAGGGCATGGCGATGTCCCGATGGCCGTCGAGGCGATGCGTTTGGGCGCTTTTAACTTTTTGGAAAAACCCTTTAACCCCGAAACAATGAGCCAGCTTGCACAAAAAGCGACCCAACAGCGGCGCATGACATTGGACAACCGCGCTCTGCGCCGTGAATTATCAGACGCTGATCAACTGATGAAAAAACTGATGGGACGCTCGTCGGCAATGCAGCGCCTTCGTGATGATATTTTGGACATTGGCCAATCTGACGGACATGTTTTGATTAATGGGGAAACTGGGACAGGAAAAACCTTAGTCGCTCACGCGCTGCACGCCGTTGGGACGCGTGCGGGTAAAAAATTTGTAATCATAAGCTGCGCGGCGCTTGAAGAGGATGCGCTTTTGCGGCGTTTGTTTGGTCCGGTGCATGCAGAAGAAAGTTATCTGCCCGCTATCGAAGAGGCGCGCGGCGGTACACTTGTCCTAGAAGATATCGAAAGCCTTTCTGAACCTGTACAGCGGCGATTGCAAAGTTATTTGGATGATTTGGGCACGCCACCTGAGACACGGGTGGTTGCAATATCTAACAATAATGAACCCGGAATGTCGGCCGAAGACACTTTGCGCCGTGATTTATACTTTCGCCTGAATGCCCTTAAGATCACAGTGCCGCCATTGCGCAAGCGCGGGGATGACATTTTGGATATGTTCAATCGCTTGTGTGAAACCTACGCTGATGATTATGGGTGTGATACCCCAATAATTTCTGCTCAGGATGCGGCTCAATTGTTAAAAGCGCCTTGGCCAGGCAATGTGCGCCAGCTGATGAATGTTGCAGAACAGACCGTTCTACAGGCACGGCGCGGGCAGGGGACGATATCATCGCTGTTGATGAGCGATGATGACAATATGACCACTGTCGTCACCTCTGAGGGTAAGCCATTGAAAGAATATGTCGATGCTTTTGAAAAAATGTTGATCGACAATACCATGCGCCGCCATAAAGGGTCGATTGCGCGGGTTATGGACGAACTTTGTCTGCCGCGGCGGACTTTGAACGAAAAAATGGCAAAATATGGTTTACAACGATCGGATTATTTATGATTTTTGCTGTGTTATAAATAAAAAAGCGGGCCTTTGCGCCCGCTTTTTAATTAGAATGGGATCTCGTCGTCGAAATCGCGCGACGATCCACCGCCGCCCGATGCCCCACCGCCAAAGCCACCGTCAGACGGGCCATCATCATAACCGACAGATGGGCCCCCATAGCCGCCACCCGATGCTCCGCCACCTGAGCCGCCGCCTTCGCCGCGACCATCAAGCATTGTCAGCGTTGATGTGTAGGGACGCAGCACAACCTCGGTCGTGTATCGATCTGCGCCCGATTGATCTTGCCATTTGCGGGTTTCAAGTTGTCCTTCGATATAAATCTTGGATCCTTTGCGCAGATATTGTTCTGCGACACGAACCAGAGGTTCAGAAAAAATTGCAACCGAATGCCATTCGGTGCGTTCACGGCGTTCGCCAGTGTTGCGGTCTTTCCAATTTTCAGACGTCGCGATGCGCAGGTTACACACCTTGCCGCCGTTGGGAAAATTGCGGATTTCGGGATCACGTCCCAAGTTCCCAATCAAAATAACCTTATTTACCGACCCTGCCATGTCTTTCTCCTGTCGAATCTCTTGGTGTTCGCTACAGTTTACATCATCCCTTTGCCGTGAATAAAAGGTTAAACTTTAATAAAATGTTTGCAATACTTTGCCAGCGTGTTTCAGCGCGCTTGATAAAATGTAATAAATCCTTACCTTAGCCGCATGAATGGTCAGCGTCGTTTTTGGTTACACGTTTTTTTGGGAACCTTTGTCGGGGCATTGGCCACACAATTTGCCTTTGGCGATACGTCGCGTGGTGCCAGATATGCCCCGAAATTTGATGTCCTAGTTAAACGAACGTCAACTGGGTTTGACGTGTCCTTGGATCCAGATCCCGTCTATATTCCTGGCCTGCCAGAGGATGACGTGTTCACGCCCAACGCAACCAATGCGACGCATCTGTCCATAGCGCAGTTAATGGCGCAAAAACACAATATTCCGGTCGATTTATTTTTGCGCCTCATTCAACAGGAAAGTGGTTGGAACGAAAAAGCCGTATCCCATAAAGGTGCAATTGGTTTAACACAATTGATGCCGGAAACAGCAAAATTAATAGGGGTTGATCCCTATGACGTCCGACAGAACCTTGATGGCGGTGCACGCTATCTGGCGACGCAATATAAAAGGTTCCGAAATTGGCGTTTGGCCCTTGCGGCCTATAACGCAGGACCAGAGGCGGTGGCAAAATATCGTGGCGTGCCGCCTTATCAGGAAACGCAAAACTACGTCCGTCGCATATTACGCTAAGGACCTTGGTATTGCCGTTCGATCTTTGCGACGCGTAAACTGTAATGATCGTACCATCGATCTTTACCAAGTTTCTGAGCAAGCTGGTGTTTGGCATGTTCGCGCCATTGTTTAATGGCAGCTTCGGTTTCCCAATAACTGACCGTCACCGCAAAACCATCAGCGTCTCGCGCGGTTTCACGTCCGATATAGCCTGGAATAGTTTCAGCCAATTCGGCCATTGTATCGGCCATTTGCGCATAGCCTTCAGGCGTATCTGAGATTTGATTGGAAAAGATCACCGCGTAATAGGGCGGATCTGGCATTGGGGCAAAACGTGACATGAGCATTCTCCTGTTCGACGCAATTAAAACGTCGAACAAGAAAACGGAAATTAAAAATTGTGCCTAGGTCAATTATTCTGCAGCGATCTTGATGACGGGACGCATGCTGTCCAAATCTGCTTGATCCAGATGGCATTTAATCTGGTGGCCGTTTGCAATATTGCGCACTGGCGGCACCTCGCGTTCGCACAGGCCGCCGGCGACCTTGGATTTCCAACGGCAGCGGGTTTGGAAAGGACAACCCGAGGGCGGATTCATCGCGGATGGTATATCCCCTTCGAGAACGATGTGTTCTTTTTCGATCGAAGTATCCGCAATTGGTACCGCCGATAATAGGGCTTCGGTATAGGGATGGTAGGGTGGCGAAAAGACTTGATCCGTTGATCCCAATTCGACCACATGGCCCAAATACATCACCATCACCCGATCAGACAAATACCGCACGATCGATAAGTCGTGGCTGATGAACAGCAGCGTGGTTTTTTCCTTGCGCTGAATTTCCATCAACAAATCGGTCACCGCCGCCTGAACCGACACGTCCAATGCGGACACGGGTTCGTCGGCCACCACAATCCGCGCACCGCCCGCAAAGGCGCGCGCAATGCCCACACGTTGTTTCTGCCCACCTGACAGCTGTCGCGGCATTCGATCGGCAAAGGCACGGGGAAGTTTCACCAGATCCAGCAATTCCAACATGCGATCTTTACGATCTTGGTCTGAATTGCCGTATTTGAAAATTTCCAAGGCGCGAATGATCTGCCGCCCAACGGTCATCGACGGGTTCAGCGTATCAAACGGGTTTTGGAATACCATCTGAACATCGGCCACGGTTTTGGTGTCGCGTGCTTCAATCGGTGTGCTTTCGATGTTTTTGCCATCAAGCAGAATTTGACCGTCTGTGGCCGTTTCCAGACCCATCAACACTTTGGCAAAGGTCGACTTGCCACAGCCCGATTCACCCACAATGGCCAAGGTTTCGCTTTCACGGGCCTCAAACGATAGGGTTTCGTTGGCTTTCACAACCTTTTTCGCGCCCGAACCGCCGAACAAGGCGTTTGCCGCGACTTCGTAATATTTTTTCAGATTATCAATCTTTAGAACGACCTTGCCTGGTTCCGGTTTTTCGGTTTGTTCGCCCGCTACAATGGGGGCATCCCAGTCGATTTCCTTGAACCGCAAACACCGCGTGTTGTGATGATCATCGCCTTCGACAGCGGCCATTGGAATGTCGCGCCTGTTACACAAGCCTTCGGTGAAATAATCGCAACGTGGTCCGAAATTACAGCCCTGTGGCCGTTCATGTGGCAATGGAAAATTGCCAGGAATTGCCACAAGGGGACGCGAGTTTTTATCGGCACCGGGCAGCGGGATCGAGCGAAACAGGGCCTGTGTGTAAGGGTGCTGCATCTTGTCAAACACATCTTTGATAGATCCCGTTTCAACCGCTTCGCCAGAATACATGACGCAGATACGGTCACAGGTTTCCATCACGAGCCCCAAGTTGTGCGAAATAAACAACATGGACGTTCCGTATTTTTTCCCCAAATCTTTGACCAATTCAACAACGGCTGCCTCAACCGTCACATCCAGTGCTGTGGTGGGTTCGTCTAAAATCAACAATGCCGGTTTCGACATCAAGGCCATCGCAATAACAATACGTTGTTGCTGTCCGCCCGATAACTGATGCGGATAGGATTTCAAGATCCGTTCAGGGTCAGGAAGTTTCACATCCGTTACAACCTCAAGCGCGCGTTTGTACGCTTCGTCCTCAGATACACCTTCGTGGATCATCGGGACTTCCATCAGCTGTTTGCCGATTTTCATCGCAGGGTTCAACGATGCCATCGGTTCTTGGTAAATCATGGCGATTTCGTTGCCGCGAATGTCACGCAATTCTTCTGCGGACATGGTGTTCAGATCACGGCCTTTGAATTTAATGGATCCGCCAACAATGCGACCATTTACGCCCAAATCTTGCATCACACCCAAGGCGACCGTGGATTTCCCGCAGCCAGATTCGCCGACCAAGCCAACCGCTTCGCCAGGTTGCACAGAAACAGAAAAATCCATCACAGCGGGGATTTCCCGCAGCCGTGTGAAAAAGGAAATGGACAGATTGTCGATTTCTAAGATCGGTCCGTCATAGTCTAATTTTGCCATTGTCTTCTTCCTTGAGAGGAGGGGAGGACAGGGCGGGTTTCCCCGCCCGTGCATTAATCTTTTAGGCTTTCTTCGCGCAAGCCATCCGCCAACAGGTTCAAGCCCAAAACAAGGCTGAGCAGGGCAATGGAGGGCGGCAATGCAGGATGCGGATAGATGGACAGCAATTTGCGTCCTTCGTTAATGGTGGCGCCCCAGTTTGGGTCTTCGGGCGCAAGGCCCAGACCAAAGAACCCCAAGGTTCCCAACAAAATGGTGGTGTAGCCAATCCGCAAACAGAAATCCACAATCAGTGGGCCACGCGCGTTGGGCAGGATTTCCCAAAGCATGATGTACCATGTGCCTTCGCCCCGCGTTTGGGCAGCGGCGACGTAATCACGTGTTTTGATATCCATTGCCAAACCGCGCACAATACGGAACACGGTGGGCGAATTCACAAACACCACCGATACAAACACCGTTAACAAGCCACCATCAACGTCAAACAGATCGATGGCATTGAACATAGCAATGACAGTTCCATCTTCGTTGATAAACGAAAAATACAACGCAAACAGGATAAACAAGGTCACGCCCAGCAGGACATTGCGCTTTTGCGGCACAAGGTAATAGCGAGAATTGATCAACACGGTCGCAAAGATGATCGGAAACGCAAACAGGACAACCGCCATGTATTGCGGAAAGCCAGTGATGCGAATTTCGGGTGTCACCAACAGATAGAACAACAAAATCACAGGGAAGGCCAAAACCAAGTTTGCCAAAAACGACAAAACCATATCCAGTTTGCCGCCAAAATACCCAGCAGGTAATCCCAGTGTAATGCCCACCATAAAGGCAAACACCGTCGCCAACGGCGCGATCAAGATAACTTTGGTAGATCCTGCGATGACGCGGCTAAACACGTCGCGGGCAAGGTTGTCACCCCCCAAAAGGTAATAGGCATAATCCCCCTCGGACGCGCCGGCCAACGGCGTACCTGGGATTTTGTTTTTCATGCCCGACACTTGTCCCAACGG
>RFZH01000003.1 GCA_009920815.1 Paracoccaceae bacterium | reverse complement strand
TAGCGAACATTATTCATACTTAGATATGCATTTGTAAAAATTAGAGCATCATAAAAATGTGGTGGCGAAATAAACACTTGCACCCTAACATGCTGTTAAAAAATCATAATTTTCAGAATAATGGCGGACCGAGGAGGATTCGAACCCCCGACCCCTTGATTCGTAGTCAAGTACTCTATCCAGCTGAGCTATCGGTCCACGAGGGCCGATCTAAAACCTATAGCGACGCTTTGCAAGGGCTAAATACTCGTTTTTCTAAAAAATATTCTGGAACATTATGCGAGTGTTTTGGGCAAGGATATCTTAAACGTGGTTCCATCAACATTTGACGACACCAATTCCAGCTGACCCCCATGCCCTGAAACAAGCTCTTGTGCGATCACAAGCCCCAATCCAGTACCATCTTTTTTAGTGCCGCCAGAAAACGCCTGAAATAGGTTTGCTTTGGCTTTATCAGAAAGACCAGGACCGTCATCAACGACTGTGATTGACCACTGGTTCTCATCCTCGGTTCCGCGGATAGAAATCGTTCCGACACACCCAGAGATCTGCATGGCCTGCCGCGCATTGCGAACAATGTTTTGCAAGATCCTTGAAAGATGTTCAGGATCAACGCGCAGGATCAATGAACCCACATCGCAGACAAAACGAATGTTATCGCCCTCAGATAGCGCTAATTCTTCTTGGGAAAATACATCTTCAACAATAGCTTTCAGGGCCACCCGCTCTAGATGGGGGGTCGGTTCCTGTACCCGTCCAAATGCAAGTGTATTTTCCGTCAAGGATACAGCGCGTGATACAGATTTAATCAATCGCGGTGCCATGCGTTTGACCATTGGATCTTGGCTATCTTCTAGGCGATCTGACAAAAGCTGCACACTGGATAAAATATTGCGCAAATCATGGCTAATCTTGGCGACACCTTCGCCCAACGTCGCAAGCCTTTGTTTTTGTTTAAGTGATGTACGTAGGTCGCCTTGCATCTGAGCCAAGGCAGCTTCGGCTTGGTAGATATCAACAATAGACGAGCTCGGCGTGATGATACGGCGGATATCATCAGGCGCGCGCGCATAATCTGCCATGGACTGCGCTACCCTCTTGATTGGGCGTACGATCATCATCCGAACAGCCACGAATAAAAGGGCAGCAGTGATCACCGAAATCACAGCCGAAAGCCACAAGATACGCAAACCATAGTCCAACATCGCCTCGCGCAATGTAAGCGTGCCCAGCGTAACTTCGATCAATTGACCTGCCCCTTGTGCGGGGATACCAATGACACGTATCACCTCAAAATTCGGGGATAAAATGCGTGCAAATGTATCGCGCAACAAAACAAGCGGCTGTGGGTCTCTTAGGTCAAAACTGCGCGCGACAGGTTGCGGCAAATCAGAGGATAACACCAGTTGGCGCGCCGAATCGCGGATCAAAACCACGTTGTAGACGTCCGCTGTGTTCAAAAGCTCGGCCTCTAATTCGGGTGAAAGCATGTCATCTGCCAGCAGCGCAAGCGAAGCCAGCTGTGCCCTTTCGATCCGCGCGTTCAAGTAATCCAAGCGAAAGCGCGCAATTGACGGCACGAAAATCAGCACCTCAGCCAGCATGACAAAGACAATTGTCAAAATCAAAAACCGACCTGAGAGGGTTTTGAACATGACCTATGGAATCCTTTTTTGAACAAAACGAACGACGCGCTTTACCCAAACGCTATCAAACAGACGTGGCGAAAAATAGGCCCCCGCCACCCTTTTGTTGATTTCATGCAAACTCGGATAAGGTGCAATCATCGCCGAGACTTTGCTAATTTTTTCTTTGTGGGTCACCATATAGGTCCAAAAATTAATCATTTCGCCGGCTTGGTGCCCAACTACGGTTGCCCCCACAACGCGCCCGCCTGCGATAATCGCTTTGGCAAAACCTTCGGTTTTCCGTTCTGCAATAGCGCGATCGTTGCCCGCATAATCAAATCTTGCCTCTTCGGCACGTGCACCATATTCGCCGCGTGCTTGTGCAAGGGTCAACCCGACCTGCGCCACTTCTGGGTCTGTGTAAACCACGGAGGGGATCGCATCCGTACGCGCTTTGGCAGGCAAGCCAAGAAGTGCGGAGCGTATAACGATGCCTGCATGATAACCTGCCACATGCGTAAATTGTGCGCCGCCAGCAACATCGCCGATTGCATAGACCGATTTATTAGATGTCCTAAGACCGGCGTCGACCTTTATACCCTTAACATCATATTGAATACCCGCCCGTTCTAAATCCAGCCCTTCTAGATTAGGCTTGCGCCCTGCTGCGACAAGAATGTGCGACCCTTCAATTGAACGGCCGTCTGACAAATGGCACAAAATTCCATTTTCGACCTTCTCGATCGACGTCAAGCCTATTTCGTCATGAATCTCGACCCAATCGCGTTCAAGCGAGGTACGCAATATACTCGCTGCATCTGGATCAAGCATTGCCCCAAATTTTGCCATTTCAATCATGCTGACACGCACGCCCAGCCGCGCATGGGCTTGTGCCATTTCCATACCAATTGGTCCTGCGCCAAGAATGACCAAGTGGCTTGGTTCGACGGCAATAGAAAACAAAGTTTCGTTTGTAAGATAGGGCACATCTTTCAAACCGGGCACAGGTGGCACAGCGGCATGCGCACCGGTCGCGATCACAATGCGACGCGCGGTGATTGCGTAATCACCGGCAATAACCTCTCGGCGGCCTGAAAATCGTGCAAATGCGCGGATGACCCGCACGCCCAGTCCTTCAAACCGTTCTTGGCTATCATGAGGGGATATTGTCGCTATTGTATCGCGAACATGGCTTTGTGCTTTACTGTAATCAATTTTAACATGCCCCGCAGTTACCCCAAAGGCGATAGAATTTTGAACGATGTAAGCGCGCTTTGCCGCCGACAACAGTGCCTTGGATGGAACACACCCGAAATTCAAACAATCTCCGCCCATTTCGTTGGCTTCGATCAAGGTAACATCCGCGCCCATCTGAACGGCACCCGCTGCCACAGATAACCCGCCAGAACCTGCGCCGATGACCAACAGATCTGTTGTAATCTTTTTCATGATTGTCCTTTCTTGCCGATAAGCATCGGCACCGCCGCCAATATTGCGAGCCCTAGAATTGGACCCAATATGTGGGGCGACCAAATGAGGCCAAGATCTGGGGATGCTCCACGGTCGAATACATCGCCCAACCCAACGCCAATCCATGTATACACCAAGCCACCAGGTATAATTCCCAAAAACGTAGTAAATGCAAAGTTACGCAAACCGACACCAACCAATGCCGGAAGGACATTCGCCACGAAAAACGGCACAACAGGAACCAAACGCAGCAAAAACAAAACGCTTATTTCATTGTCGCGCATCCGTGCCATCATATTTGCCAGTTTCCCCTGGGAAGTATCGACCTTAGCTGCCAAAGACCGCCCTACCCCTGTACGTACCGCCAAGAAAATAGCACAGGCCCCAAGCGTCGCCGCGACCACATTCAAAACTGTGCCAAACCCGAGTCCAAACAAAAACCCACCTGTGATCGACGCCACGCCAGCACCCGGCAACGAAAACGCAACGATCACAAAATAAACAAACACAAAAAGCAATGCCGCCACGCCGAAATAGGTTTCTTTGAAGGCCAACAAACTGTAGCGGTGCTGCGCAAGCGTTTCAAATGAAAGATAATCGGCAAAATAGAAGCCGCCAACAATCGCAACGACTGCAATAATCAAAAGTGGTATATATTTCATAGCATTCCCAAACATGTAAGCAGGCACACAATGCACTGCGAGCGGATGTTTTTACAGTAGGCTCACGACAGGGTGATCGAAAATACAAAGTTTGTGAATTTTACGCTGGTATTTTTACACAGGATGAAATAATCCGCCCTCAATCTGGCAAAAATGTTGCGAAACCCACTTGTCGGGTTTGACTTATGCCTAATTGTCGCTTAGATGCGGCATCTTAGATTTACATGTGGTGCGAATCTCTTTGCGCCTTAAAGTTACGGAGTCGGAGCGATGAAACGCACCTATCAACCATCGAACCTCGTTCGCAAACGTCGCCACGGTTTTCGTGCGCGTATGGCAACTAAAGCAGGCCGCAAAATCCTTAACGCACGTCGTGCACGTGGCCGGAAAGCGCTTAGCGCGTAACGCCCGCTTTGGCGAAGATTAAAAAAGACGCCGCTAACGAGAGCATGGTTTCACAGGAAATCCTGAACGAAATTCATACCTCGCAAGCGGTGTCTTTTTCTGTGTCTGATATCCAAGTGCTAAAAAAACGATCGGATTTTATTGCTGCGTCGAAGGCATTGCGCCAGTCAATGCGCAGTATGCTCGTACAGGCCCGCATGCGGAACGATGATGATGCGACAATGCGTGTTGGGTTTACCTGTTCCAAAAAGGTTGGCAATGCAGTGATCCGTAATCGCGCAAAACGCCGGTTACGTGAAGTAGCAAGAGCCGTAGTCACGCGCCATGGAAAGGCTGGTTTTGATTACGTCTTTGTCGGACGTAACACGGTCACAGAACAAGCAGACTTCGATAGCCTGATCCAAGACGCAACCTTGGCACTTCAAAAACTACATTCAATTCAGCGCCCATGAAACTCATGGCGCGCATAATGGCTCTGCCCGTCCGAGCCTATCGACTGGTTTTCTCGCCATGGATTGGGTACAACTGTCGATATCAACCGACATGCAGCCAATATGCCCTGGACGCGCTGCAAGAACATGGCGCACTAAAAGGGGGCTGGATGGCGGCAAAACGCATTGCGCGCTGTAATCCGTTGGGTGGGTGTGGATATGACCCAGTCCCGAAAGTGAATAAAGAGGACCCACATGGACACGCCTGATCTAGACGACATTCACCCCTTGTTTCACGGCGCACCATCGACGACCGAGTTCAAAAAGCTGCGCAAGCGGATTGTCCGCTATGTGCGCGACGCGATTGAACAATACGGTATGATCGAGCGGGATGCACGTTGGTTGGTCTGCCTTTCTGGTGGAAAGGACAGTTATACGCTGTTGGCGGTTTTATACGAATTAAAGTGGCGCGGGCTTTTGCCCGTGGATCTATTGGCCTGTAATTTGGATCAAGGACAACCCGGATTCCCATCGACTGTTTTGCCCAAATTCCTTGAGGATATGGGCGTTCCCCATCGCATCGAATATCAAGATACCTACTCTGTCGTTGTCGACAAAATCCCCCAAGGGCGTACCTATTGTTCGCTGTGTTCGCGGTTACGGCGTGGTCATTTATACCGCATTGCACGCGAAGAAGGCTGTTCGGCGATCGTTTTGGGCCATCACCGCGACGACATGTTAGAGACGTTTTTCATGAACCTCTTTCATGGTGGTCGGTTGGCAACAATGCCGCCCAAATTGGTGAACGAAGAAGGTGATTTGTTCGTTTATCGACCGCTGGCCTTTGTAGCAGAAGAAGACTGCGAAAAATTTGCGCGTTCGATGAACTATCCCATCATCCCCTGTGATTTGTGCGGATCTCAAGATGGTCTGCAACGTCAACAGGTAAAACAAATCTTGGATGGTTGGGAAAAAAATCGTCCTGGGCGCAGACAAGTCATGTTTCGGTCTCTGATGAATATTCGTCCATCCCACATGTTGGATGATCGCATTTTCGATTTCAAGGGACTAGAGCTTGGGTCAGCCGAATTTGATGAAAATTCGATAGATATTCCCAAACTGCGTTAACGCAGAGCTTAATAAAGTCTCGCATAATTTACCCACGTTAAATGGGGTAAAGTTATGACATATATTTTACGGGACCGTCTTTGGGGGCAAGTCCGAAATCATACAAAACGGACGGCGATTGTCACAATACCGCTGTTGTGTTCGGTTGTGGCCATCAACACAGAAATAGTCTTTGCACTTGCTTTTGGAACGATTGGCTCGCTAATCGTTTTAATTGCGTCCGAGCCGCGCCCACCTCAGCCAACCATGGGTCGTCAGCTATATCGCACAACACCCTATCTGTTAACAAATCTCGACCCACTGGTTGCGATAGGTGCTCATACGCCATGTATTTTATTCGCAATCGAAATTGACGGGTTCTCTGCTTGGGCGCAAAAACATTCAAAAGCCACTAAAACAGCCGCAATCATTTCCATTTATGACAGACTGGCCAGTGCCGTGCGCCATGATGATTTAGTGGTGTACACAGCAGATGACCGTTTCTTTATAGCCGTTTCAATGCGTGGAATTTTTGATATAAACACCACTCTTTCGATTTCTGAACGTTTGCAGCGCGCGGTGGATCCGGCCGTATTAATCGGCGAACGCCCACACTATTTCAGCATTACAATTGGCATCGCCGACACACAGATGGATGTGGTCAATTCGTCAAAAGATCTGTGTCGTGCGGCGATTGTTGCCAATAAAGTCGCCCAAGACCAAGGCGCTGGACAAGTACGATTTTTCTCTCAAGGCGGGGGTTCTGTTAAATCCTTCGACCAAAGACCAACTGCGCCCGAGCTGAAAAAGGCACTTGATCGTGGCGAAATCGTAGCGCATTTCCAACCCCAGATATGCGGTTTTACCGGCCAAGTGAAAGGGTTCGAAGCGCTTGCACGTTGGACAACATCTGCCGGTAAGATCATACCGCCGATGAAGTTTCTGGACGTTTTGAAATCTTCGGGACAGATGACAGCGCTCACAGATCATATGATTTCCCAGTCGCTATGCGCCTTGAAAACCTGGAACAACGCAGGGCTGGCGGTTGAGACAGTCAGCGTTAACCTAAGCGTTGACGACCTAAACGACCCCAATTTGGCAAAGCGCATCAAGTGGCATCTTGTGAATGCAGGTATTGATCCAAAACACCTGATCCTTGAGGTCGTTGAAAATGTTATTGTCTCATCCCCCGACACGATCATTGCCAAAAATATTTTGTCGCTTGCAAAAATCGGTTGCAGCATTGATCTAGATGATTTTGGAACGGGAAATGCCTCGATCCCATCGTTGCGCCATCTTACGCTTCATCGGATTAAAATAGACCGAAGCTTCCTGACCAATTGTGATCAAGACGAACGCCAGCAACGACTTTTGGCGGCTATGATCGCGATGGCACATCAAATGGATTTACAGGTCGTTGCCGAGGGAATCGAAACGATTGCAGAACAGGTCGAAGCGGTGCGACAAGGCGTTGATGCAATTCAAGGCTTTGCAATTGCAAAAGCAATGCCAGCGCAGTCAGTCCCGACATGGATCAAAAATTATTCAAACGCACGTCGCACGACATCAAAAATCGCCTAAAATTGATGGAATAATTCGGCGAATAGCTGCGATAGGGCAAAAACTACTTGAATTGCACTTGACCTTTGCTACCTGACTCTGTTGAACCCTAGACCAAATATCAACGGACAGGCGGCATTCCCCTATGGACGATCAGAATAAAAATCTCATCTTAGCTTCTGTACTGAGCTTTGTTGTCATCGTGGTGTGGTTCATTATGTTCCCACCGCCAGAACCAACACCACAGACCGAACAAGAGACAACTATTTCGACGCAAAACAATACGGCATCTACAACGCCTGTTACGTCTAGCGAGCTGTCGGTTCAACCAGAAACAGTTCAGGCCGCCCAAACAATCCGCCTGCCAATCAAAACAGATCGCGTCATCGGTTCAATCTCTACCACCGGTGGCCGGATCGATGACCTAAAGTTACTGGACTATCATGTCGAAGTTGATCCCACGACCCCAGAGGTGACTTTGCTAAAACCTGTCGGGCAAGACGAAGCCTATTACTCAGCCTTTGGCTGGGCTGCGTTGTCGGGCGCGGGCGCGCCAGACGTTCCAAACCCAGAGACGGTTTGGACAGTATCGGGCAACGACACGCTGACAACCCAAACACCTGTCACGCTGGTTTGGTCGAATGGCAAAGGCCTGAATTTTGAACGCGTGATCTCTGTCGATGAAAACTATATGTTTTCCGTAGAACAGCGGGTGAAAAACACATCAGGCCAAGAGGTTTCTTTGCGTCCTTATGGTTTAATCCGCCGTCATGGTATTCCGGCTGACGTCAAAAACTTTTTCATATTGCACGAAGGTCTTGTTCGAATGTCGGACGGCGAATTGGCCGAAGATGACTACGGCACAATGGAAGGCTACAGCATTGATGACCGAGAAGGTACAAACGCTGTTCGTATCGAGGTGGCCGATCAAGGCTGGATTGGATTTACCGACCATTTTTGGATGACGACGCTTATTCCGGAGTCTGGAATTGGGTTCCGTTCGACAGGTAAATATTATCCATCCTCTAACATTTTTCAGGCCGAGGCGGTGATGGCCCCTCAGACTGTTGCGGACGGAATGCAGGTATCCACCACGACAAAATTCTTTGCAGGTGCAAAAGAATGGGAAACCATCCGCAACTACGAAAATGCAGGAATCGCAGGTTTCTTGGACAGCATCGATTGGGGATGGTTCTTTTTCATCACCAAACCTATGTTTGCAGTCTTGCATTGGTTAAATTCGCTAATCGGCAATATGGGCTGGGCGATCATCGGCCTGACCATCATAATCAAGGCTTTGTTGTTCCCGTTGGCATATAAATCCAGCGTTTCCATGGCAAAAATGAAAGCCCTTCAGCCAGAAATGGAAAAGATCAAAGAACGCACAGGTGATGATCGTGCCAAATTGCAACAAGAGATGATGGCCCTGTACAAAAAAGAAAAGGTAAACCCTGCCTCTGGCTGTTTGCCGATCCTTTTACAGATCCCTATCTTTTTCTCGCTCTACAAGGTGATTTTCGTAACACTTGAATTGCGCCATGCACCTTGGGTTGGCTGGATCAAAGACTTGTCAGCGCCAGATCCGTCGTCAATCTTGAACCTGTTTGGCCTATTGCCATTCGCTGCACCGTCGCCTGATAGCCTGTTGTCGATTATTTCACTAGGCGTGCTACCAATCTTGTTGGGCATTTCGATGTGGCTACAGCAAAAACTGAACCCAGCCCCCACTGATCCAACGCAAGCTATGATCTTTGCATGGATGCCATGGGTCTTTATGTTCATGCTCGGCACCTTTGCCAGCGGCTTGGTCATCTACTGGATCGCCAACAACATGATCACATTTACCCAACAATATTTGATCATGCGGGCCCAAGGCATCAAACCTGATGTATTTGGAAATATAAAATCAGGGCTAAAGCGGAAAAAACCCGCAAAATGATAACGCTGTCCGAAATATGGCGGTACCCGATTAAATCACATTCTCGGGAACAGCTTTCGGAAATTTCCGTGACCGCGGGGCAATCTTTGCCCCGCGATCGTCATTGGGCGGTTGTGCATGATGCGTCAGATGCCGATGGATCACGTTGGGTCAGCTGCAACAACTTTACGATTGGGGCCAAAGCGCCGCAGTTGATGGCAATAAACTCAGAATTTAGCGCTGATGGAGCGACTGTTACGCTTAGTCACCCCGAACGCAAAGCTCTAACTTTTTGTCCTGACGTGGATAGCCAACCATTCATAGATTGGACGCGCGGGATGGTCCCATCAAACCGGGCGCAATCCTTTCGTCTGGTGCGTGCACAAGAACGGGCCATGACCGATACAGACTATCCGTCCATTTCAATCGGCAATCTCGCGTCCAATCGAGACCTCGCTAAACGTATGGGATTTGATCTATCGCATCTGAGATGGCGTTGTAATCTATGGATCGACGGAGCAGAGCCATGGGCCGAATTTGGCTGGATCGGAAAAACAATCCGCATCGGTTCAATTGAGTTTGAAATTAAAGAACCTGTTCGGCGCTGCTTGGCGACGACGTCAAATCCTGACACAGGACAACGTGACGCAGATACATTGGCCGCATTGAATGCCCTTGGGCATCAAGACTTTACTGTATATGCTATTGCAAAAACATCAGGGACTTTGCGCCCGACTGATCCAGTTGAGGTAGACCTATGAACCTTCCGTTTCCAATTGCCGACGAGCCAGATGACATCATCCGTGAACAAGGACGCCTTTTGTTTGCGGGAGAAACCGAATTTTTGAAAGGTGTGGTTGCAATGTCAGGTCTGCCGCCGGCTGACCGAATGGAGGTTTGTTTCGCAGGTCGATCTAACGTTGGGAAATCTAGTTTGATCAATGCTCTGACGGGTCGCAAAAATCTCGCGCGCGCATCAAACACACCCGGACGAACACAAGAGATAAACTTTTTCACCGCAGCCGAAAGCCATTATTTGGTTGACCTTCCAGGCTATGGTTATGCGAATGCACCATTAGCGATCGTAGAGAAATGGCAAGCGTTGTTGAAACAATATCTTTCTGGTCGCCAATCTCTGCGTCGCGCTTTTGTCTTGATCGATCACCGCCATGGCATCAAAAAAGTCGACGAAGACATATTGAAACTGCTTGATACCTCAGCCGTCACGTTTCAATGCGTTGTCACCAAAGCAGACAAAGTCAAAGATAAAGAACGCGACCCAATCTTGCGACAGATCCGCGAAGCATTGTCCAAACATCCTGCCGCCTATCCAGAAATAATCGTGACATCGTCAGAAAAAGGATGGGGCATTGACACCTTGCGATCGACAATAGCAACTTTGGTATGATGACTTGCGAACAGGTCATAAATCGCGCAGAACTATTGCGTAAACCCGAGATTTAAACATGAAGAAACAAGACATGAATCGCGATTGGATTGCTACGGCACGGACCCTCTCACAGGCTCTGCCATATTTACAACGTTACACAAATGCCATCATCGTTATCAAACTTGGCGGGCACGCAATGGGCAGTGACGAAGGCATGGAAAGCTTTGCGCGCGATGTCGTCTTGATGCGCCAAGTTGGTATAAACCCGGTGATCGTTCATGGCGGTGGGCCAATGATCAATGCGCTATTAGACAAGTTAGAAATCAAATCTGAATTTGTGAACGGCAAGCGTGTGACCGACGAAAAGACCATGGAAGTTGTGGAAATGGTTCTATCAGGAACCGTGAACAAGCGCATTGTTCAAGCTATTAATCGCCAGGGCGGTCGTGCCGTCGGGCTGTCAGGCAAAGACGCAAATCTGATTACTTGCACCCAAACCAACCCTGAACTGGGGCTGGTGGGCACACCATCAGAAGTCAATCCGCAGGTCATTCGCACACTGTTTGAAAATGGATTGATCCCAGTCATCGCGCCCTTAGGTGCGGGTGAAAATGGTGAGACATTTAACATCAATGGCGATACAGCCGCCGGCGCAATCGCAGCGTCGTTGAAGGCAGATCGTTTGTTGTTATTAACAGATGTCAGCGGCGTTAAAAACGGTGAAGGCGAAGTCTTGACCGAATTGAACGCGAAACAAATTCGCGACATGACCGCAGATGGCACGATTGCTGGAGGCATGATTCCTAAAACCGAAACAGCACTTGACGCGCTCGAAGGCGGGACACGGGCTGTCGTAATTTTGGATGGTCGCGCGCCAAATGCATGTTTGCTGGAATTGTTCACAGAACATGGCGCGGGTTCAATCATCCGCTTGGGATAACCGCAATGATCCATGAAAACCTCATACGGCTTGGTGTTTTTTTTGGCCTTTTTGTGGTTTTTGCCGTCATCGAAACCTATGCGCCGCGCCGTCCGTTGACAACGTCTCGTGGCCGTCGATGGATCACAAATTGGGGTCTTTCGATTGTGAATACTTTGGCCACGCGCGCGCTTAATTTTGCAGTGCCCCTCTTGGCAGTAGGTGCGGCCATAGATGCGGGACGGCAGGGTTTTGGCATCTTGAATACCGTCTCCTTATCGCCTTGGATCGAAGTTTTAGTGGCCGTTGCGATTTTTGACTTTGCCATCTGGCTACAGCATCTTGTGACGCACAAAGTTCCATTGTTATGGCGACTGCATCGCGTACATCATTCCGATCGCGATTTGGATGTCACAACGGCCATTCGCTTTCACCCCTTGGAAATCGCTCTGTCCATGGGAATAAAAATTGGCTTGGTCTATGTCATTGGGCCATCAGCAATCGCAATCATTTTGTTCGAGGTTCTGTTAAATGGATCGGCGATGTTCAACCATGCAAACATTCGCCTTCCCCTTTGGCTGGATCGGATTGTACGGTTGATTTTTGTAACGCCCGACATGCATCGCGTCCATCATTCGGTCCATCGTCATGAACATGATAGCAATTACGGCTTTGCCTTGTCCATTTGGGATCGCATATTCAGAACGTATACGGCCCAACCTGCACAGGGTCACCAAGACATGCAGATCGGGCTGCAGTGGCAAGACGATGCCCCCAATAAATTGAGCTGGGCGCTGTGGTTGCCGTTTCGACGCAGATGAACTGGGACGATCTGCAGATAATATTGGGGGATCTAGGCTTGCGGGCCGCAGGGGGATTTTGCCCACAAGATGGCAAACCTGCAAAAACAATCGTCCTGATCGCCCCAGATGAACCCGCATTTTGGGATATTTTTGCGCGGTCCGATGAATACCACGATGAAAAGCCCCACCCTATGGATCGCTGGTCAACGCGGGTGATCGGTCAGCTTGCAGATGAGTTAACAGCGACAGCATATTTTCCTTTTGGCGGACCGCCGTTCCAACCATTTTTTCAATGGGCCTTAGCAACCGGACAGGTACATCAATCGCCCATCCGCTTGTTGGTGGATCGCCACGCGGGATTGTTTGTGGCTTTTCGCGGGGCGTTGGGCTTTAATCATGTGATAAATGACCTGCCACCCACAACAGGATCGCCATGTGACGGCTGTGACGCACCTTGCCTCAGGACGTGTCCAGTACAGGCATTTGATGGTGAAGGTTATGCTGCCGAAAGATGCAAATCGCACGTTCTTTCGCCAGACGGGAAAGACAACCTGATGTCAGGTTGCCTTGCGCGCAGGGCATGCCCTTACACGTTAAAGCGCCACCCAAGCCAAGCACGCTTTCACATGCGCGCGTTTGTCGGCGCCTGAAATTATTCGAAATCAGACCATTTGAGTTGTTGATTGCGTTGCACTGAAACTTTTAGTGTTTTTCCGACAACCTTATCAAAGTCATACCCAGCAATTTCGCCCGATCCGGGACGGCGCGCCCAGATATCGGCCTCGGTGAGGATACTCCCGGCGGAAAGATCCTTATCCGCCACGACCGATGCACGTGCAAACCGATAGACATCTTCTTCGGGACCGGTCCGTTGTTTGGGGTTCATCAACGCAGTGTGAATTTCGCGCGACCGATCAATCAAAAATCGCAACTCTGCAGGATCCATCGAACATGATATGTCTGGTCCTTTACGATAGCGCGTATCTGTGTAGTGCCGTTCCAAAATAGATGCGCCAAGCGCAACAGACGCCAAGGCCATTTCGGGCCCGATGGAATGATCTGAAAATCCAACGACAGCATTTGGAAACGCGTTTTTCAAATCTGTGACACCTTGCAGGCTGACTATCTCGGGCGGTGAAGGATACAGATTTGTACATTCGAGTAAGGCATATTCGGTGCCTGCGTCCTCTAATATCTGAACGCTCGCACGGATCGTATCGATGCTTTGCATGCCCGTGGACATAATCACCGGCTTACCTTTTTTGGCAATATGACGGATTAATGGCAGATTGTCGGCCTCACCCGAACCAATCTTGTAGGCGGGCACATCAAGCTCTTCTAGAAAATCTGCTGCTGCTCTTGAAAACGGGGTTGATATCCAAATCATACCCAATTCTTCGGTATACCGTTTTAATTCTGCTTCATCGTCCAAGGACAACGCGCATTGCGCCATAACATCCCAAATTGAAACATCTGCATTTGGCGGAAAAATTGATTTGGCTTCGTTGGTCATTTCGTCTTCGACGATATGTGTTTGATGTTTGACACATTCACAACCTGCCGCGGCGGCCAAGCGCACCATATTCTTTGCAACTTCTAGGTCGCCGCCATGATTAATACCGATTTCCGCAATAACCAGCGGTGCATGGTTCGCCGAGATTTCCCGATTTCCGATTTTCATGTAAAAATCCTTTTAAAACTTTGCCACTCTTAAAGCAGGAAACCCAAAAACAGAAAAGACCAAAGCAACAGTTTTACAAAGTTTGCGCAAAAATCCACTAAACCCTTTTCCGCAGGTCCGATTTCAGGCACAAACACATCAACGGTTTGGGTTGGAGTTTGTTATGAAAGATTTTTCATGTTTCAAAGCTTATGATATTCGTGGCGAATTGGGTGTAAATATTGATCCAGAAATTTGTTACGACATTGGTCGTGCCTTTGCCATATCATTAAATGCAAAACGCGTTGTGGTGGGATTTGATGCCCGAGAAACATCGCCTGCCCTGTGCGATGCTGTGTCTCGCGGTCTGATGGATCAAGGGGTTGAAGTCCTGACGCTTGGTTTGTCTGGCACAGAAGAAATGTATTTTGCGACATCGCATTTTGAATGTGATGGCGGAATTTCCGTAACAGCGTCGCACAACCCAATCAATTACAACGGCATGAAAATGGTCAAATCAGGGTCACGTCCCTTGGATCCGGATACCGAGCTATTGCAAGTCCGTAAAATTGCAGAAGGTGCTGACTTTGGGCCACGACACTCAACGGGTGTGCAAAAAGACATCGCCCTCGCTGCGCGGCGCGCCTATGTTGAAAAAATAATATCCTTTGTCGATATTTCGAACTTACGCCCGATACGCATCGTCGTGAATTCGGGAAATGGCGCAGCCGGTCCAACCTTTGACGCAATCGCAGAGGAATTGGAAAGACGCGGCGCGCCCCTTAAATTCATTCGAAAGCATCATACCCCAGATCATAGTTTTCCAAATGGGATCCCCAACCCTTTACTGGATGAGAACCAACCACCGACGCGTGATGAAGTCATTGCCCAAAATGCAGACCTGGGTATTGCCTTTGACGGTGATTTTGACCGGTGCTTTTTCTTTGATGAAACGGGCGCGTTTGTGGCAGGTGAATATATAGTTGGCCTTTTGGCTGACGTTTTCCTGGAAAAGGAACATGGGGCCGCTATTGTGTGTGCATGACCCACGCATTATCTGGAACACCCAAGACATCGTGAGTGCGAAAGGTGGCATCGCAATCCAATCGAAAAAAGGTCACGCGTTTATCAAAGCAATGATGCGTGAACATAGCGCAATTTATGGCGGTGAAATGTCAGCGCATCATTATTTTCGCGATTTTGTCTTTTGCGATAGCGGAATGATCCCTTGGCTTGTTATTTGCGAACTGATCGGCCGATCAGCTAAGCCAATGTCGCAATTGATTGAAGAGCGCATCGCAGCATTCCCGTCGTCGGGCGAGGTGAATTTTCGATTACAAGATCCGAAAAAAACAATCGCGAAAATCATTGAGACTTATGGACCAAAGGCAACCCATCGTGACGACATGGATGGGATCAGTTTATCGCTGGACACTTGGCGGTTCAACCTTAGGTCCTCAAATACAGAACCCGTTGTGCGCCTAAACATCGAGAGCAGAGGTGATCGCGAATTGGTCAATTCAAAGCTAAACGAATTACGCGACCTGATCAGTGATGTTTAGGTTATTTACGGATTTCATCGGGATACACACCCCACAACGCCGTTTTTGGAACCCAGCCTTCGTATCCATCCGCAATAATCTGGCACCAATCTACTGTACAGGCCTCTAGGTCGGCGACCACGTTACGTTCAAATTTCGCAACAACATGTGATGTGTCGTGAGGTTTTGCGTGAACCGCCTGTAGATCAGTGCGCACCAAAACTGTGCGCACGCCTGATAACAAGGAATAATGGATCCATCCCCCCATACCTTCGGCATCGCGCACCCTGCGCCAATTTTCATATTCGCCAAAGATTTCCAATGGCATGTGTTTGCGTTTGTATACCCAATCAATTCGATGTGACAACGAAGGGCCACGCCGCGCATTCGCTTCTGCAGATTTAAGGGATACAAATCGCGGGATCGGTAAATTGGTCACATCCCCTTTTGTTTTCGTGTCGGCCATGGCCGCAGAGGAAACCCAAGCAAAGCAGATCAAAAGAAATAGTGCCCGTTTCATTTTTTGCCCATTACTGCCAGTTTATTTGAAAGGGTTCTTGTACCCATTTTATTTTTGTCACACTCTGCCATTAATAAAGACCAATGAAAAGTGTTAGGAGCATAGAATGCCAAAAGAGCGTTTGAATGTTGTGGTCACGCGACGTCTGCCTGCGGCCGTCGAAACCCGATTGAAAGAATTGTTCAACGTTACATTGCGCGATGATGACACACCTATGACACGTCAAGAATTGGTCGATGCGGTCCGCTCCGCTGATGTATTAATTCCGTGCATTACAGATAAGATAGATGCTGGTCTGATTGGGCAAGCGGGCGAGCGATTGAAACTTATTGCTAATTTTGGTGCAGGCATCGATCACGTCGATGTCAATACAGCACGCCAACGCGGTATTTTGGTGTCAAATACGCCTGATGTTGTGACGGATGATACTGCAGATATGACGATGGCATTGATGATGGCTGTTACCCGCAAAATCCCACAAGGCCTGTCGGTTATGCAATCGGGTACTTGGCAAGGTTGGTCGCCAACCGCAAACCTTGGCGGGCGACTAGGAGGGCGCAGATTGGGCATTCTAGGGATGGGGCGCATTGGCCAAGCGGTCGCGCGGCGCGCTGCTGCGTTTGGCATGCAAATTCATTATCACAACAGAAAACGGCTACGCCCGGAAATAGAGGACGCTTTGGGCGCGACCTATTGGGACAGCTTGGACCAAATGGTTGCACGCATGGATATTGTTTCAATCAATTGTCCCCATACCCCATCAACCTTTCACCTCATGAACGCAAGACGCCTAAAATTGATGAAACCAAGCGCTGTGATTGTGAACACATCGCGTGGCGAAGTTATCGACGAAAACGCGCTGACAAGGATGTTGCGCGCGGGTGAATTGTCTGGTGCGGGTCTTGATGTTTACGAACATGGGACCGAGATTAACCCAAGATTACGCAAATTGGAAAACGTTGTACTATTACCGCATATGGGATCTGCGACGATAGAGGGTCGGCTAGAAATGGGCGAAAAGGTCATCATTAACATTAAAACATTCGAAGACGGCCACCGACCACCAGACCTTGTGATCCCATCAATGGTGTGATGTTCGTTCGCTTATTCCCAACGTTCAATCATTTCTTTGAGCTCGGACATTTTTACGGGTTTTGACAAATAATCATCCATACCCGCTGCATAACACCGCTCGGCCTCGCCTATTAAAGCATTGGCAGTAATGGCAATTATGGGCAAACGATGTCGGTTTTCCTTGAATTCGATTGCGCGTATTTTCTCAGACAATCCAAACCCGTCTAAACGCGGCATATGACAATCCGAAAGAAGCAGGTCGTATTCGCCGGTTGTCCATTCTTCTAGTGCTGCTAAACCATCCGATACGATTTTGGGCTGGTAACCAAGCTGTGTAAGCTGCTTTTCAATTACGATTTTATTTATTTCGTTGTCTTCCGCGACCAAAATTCGGGTCGCTTTTGGTTTCAGAAACTCGCCACCACTTGAAGAATGTTGTGACGAATTCAATATTTCTATCGCAAGGCGGCCCGTAATTTCTTGGATCGCGCGCCAAAGATCTGTGGGCAATAAAGGCTTCCACTGTACGATCTTATGCTGACCAACTGCCTGTGTCATCAAATCGCTGCGATGCGCACTAAAGCTTAAAATTTTCAAATCAGGAAATTGCAGTTGCGCCTGTCGGGCAAATTCATTCATCACCGCTGTATCATCGCCCGACAAGCCAATTAGCAATATATTGTTGCCGGTTGGATCGTTAATGACGTCGCTCAACTTATCTTCGGCATTAATCTGAATATACTCTGCCCCAGACGCTTGAATATATCTGGCGATATTTGCTGCGGTTTTGGCACGCAAGACAAAGCCGTAGACTTTTACACCACTTAGGTCGGGTACAAGTGTTGTGCCATCGGCGTCTTTGAGGGGTAAAATAACATTGAAAGTGGTCCCAATACCAACGTAACTCTCAAACGAAATATTGCCTCCCATTAACTCAACCAACTGCTTTACAATCGTCAATCCCAAGCCAGTTCCGCCATATCTTGCTTGTTCTTGATCTTCGGACTGCACAAACGGTTGAAAAATCCCCGCACGTGATTTTTCTTCGATACCGATGCCATTGTCTGCAACACGAATTTCGAACGATGTTTCAGAAACCCGCAATACAGAAATGCGCACTTCGCCCAGCTTTTGAGGATCATCATGAGATGAAAACTTTATGGCGTTTGAAACAAGGTTTAACATGATTTGGCGCAAGCGCCCGCTATCGCACAAAATCCAACGTGGTAGAGCGGGATCAAATTCAAATGCCAAAACAACGCCCTTATTATCAGCAAAAGGCACCATGCTTTCGACCGCACTTTCAATAGACGAAAGCATTTCTGTACGCCGCTCGGTTAGACTAAGCTGACCTGCTTCTATTTTCGATGTATCCAAAATATCATCGATAATGCCCAGCAAAGAATAGGCGCTTTCACGCATCGTTTTTAATGTGCGCTGTTGGTCTTGGTTCAAGGGACTCGTTTCAAAAATATCTATCATGCCAACGACGCCATTCATCGGTGTACGGATTTCATGACTCATATTTGCCAAAAACGCAGACTTTGTTTTCAGAGCTGCCTCAGCCTGTAAATTTGAACGAAAAATATTTAACGCATATTCATTGGCGACCATGGCAAAATAGCCGAACTCAATCATAATAACCGTAAATGTCGTCATCATCGAGCTTGCCACAATGTACTGTCTGGCTACGTCTTCGCCGATCACCCTAAATTGACTAAAGTCATCACGAAAGGTCCACTGCACCAGCCAAAGCACGATATCCAAAAGTGCGAATATAACGATATAGCGCCTTTCCTTTATTAAAGAAAAGATCAGGAAGGCCCCGCCAACCATGGCCGAAAACATGTAATCCACTTGACCCGCAGGGTGTATGATAAAACAGCCTAAAAACACCGCCAACATGCCCGACAGCATCCAAATGCAACGGCCCAGCAGGTTATATTTTGTCTGTACCAGAAATGTCGCAGCAAGCGATCCAAAAACAGCAATCGATGCAATATAGATCAGTGCTTGATAGCCCAGAACAAAGCCTAAAAATGCCCAAACGACGCCCACGAAAATAACAAACCATGACGTAATACGGACGGTGTCCATACGCCGCCGATGGGAAATCCTGTCGATAGCCTCAATTATTTTTTGATCACTGGGCGCTTTTGACATGCCTACTCAACAATACTGATCGTATCCCTTAACCATAAAGCAGCTGGTTGAAAATTAAAGCTAAATAATAAAAACTTTCAAAAGCAAAATTGTGTTTACCCTTATGGCCCGCTGCTCTAAAATTTAGGGATACGAGAAAAGGCAAGAACATGACAAAATCGGACTTAACCCTGTTTCTGGCGGCCCCACGTGGGTTTTGTGCGGGCGTAGATCGGGCGATTAAAATCGTCGAAATGGCGTTAGAAAAATGGGGGAGCCCCGTTTATGTGCGGCATGAAATTGTGCATAACAAATTCGTTGTGGACGGCTTGCGCGCAAAGGGTGCCGTATTTGTAGAAGACCTAGACGAATGCCCGAATGATCGGCCCGTGATTTTTTCCGCGCATGGCGTGCCAAAGTCAGTACCCGCGACAGCGCAAGCGCGTGACATGGTCTATGTGGATGCGACCTGTCCATTGGTGAGCAAAGTCCACATCGAAGCAGAGCGTCACAATTCAAACGGTCTTCAGATCATTATGATTGGCCACAAAGGGCACCCCGAAACGATTGGCACTATGGGACAGTTACCAGACGGCGAGGTCCTTTTGGTTGAAACGCCTCAAGACGTTGCGACCCTTGATGTAAGCGATGAAAACAATCTAGCATTCGTCACGCAAACCACCCTGTCCATTGATGATACAAAAGACATAATTGCGGCCCTTTATCATAGGTTTCCTAAAATTGTTGGTCCACACAAGGAAGACATTTGTTACGCCACAACAAATCGTCAAATGGCTGTAAAAGCGATCGCGCCAAAGGTTGATGCCCTTTTGGTGGTCGGTGCTCCCAATTCCTCGAACTCAAAACGCTTGGTAGAAGTCGCCGCGAAAGAGGGCTGCACCTATGCGCAGCTGGTCCAGCGGGCATCTGAGATAGACTGGCGCGCACTGGAAAGCATACGCTCCATCGGGATTACGGCTGGGGCTTCTGCTCCAGAGGTGTTAGTAAACGAAGTTATTGACGCATTCAAAAACCGTTACAATGTCACGATCGAATACGTTGAAACAGCGCAAGAAAACGTAAATTTCAAGGTGCCGCGCATCTTACGCGAACCTGCGTAAACAGATTAAGCAAGAATACATGTTAGAACTTTTTGCTTACACCGATGGCGCATGCTCTGGAAACCCCGGTCCGGGGGGATGGGGTGTTTTATTGCGTGCCATCAAAGGCGCAGACATTGTCAAAGAACGCACCTTAAGCGGTGGCGCTGCCGAAACCACCAACAATCAAATGGAACTATTGGCTGCGATATCGGCGCTTGAGGCGTTAGAAAAACCAAGCAAAATCACCGTGGTCACCGACAGCGCTTATGTGAAAAACGGGGTTACAGGTTGGATTTTCGGTTGGAAAAGAAATGGCTGGAGAACATCCAATAAAAAGCCCGTTAAAAATGTTGAGCTATGGCAACGACTGGATAAAGCCGCGGCACGGCATACCGTAACATGGGAATGGGTTAAAGGTCACGCAGGCCATCCCGAAAACGAACGCGCGGACGAATTGGCGCGCAAAGGAATGGAACCTTTTAAAAAGGCGACACAATGACCGTCATCTTGCTAGACTACGGGTCTGTTTTGATCTTTGCACTTACGGGCGCATTGGCCGCAAGTCGCGCACAGCTAGATGCGATCGGATTTGCTTTTATCGCGTGCTTAACGGCATTAGGCGGCGGTACCTTGCGTGATATTTTGCTAGATCGACCGGTTTTTTGGATTGAAAATCCGCATGTCTTGGCAATCTGTTTGTCAGCCGCATTCATGGTTTTCCTGACCGCACCCCTTATGGAAAGCCGCTATAAATGGTTATTGTGGTTGGATAGCTTTGCATTGGCTATTGCCGTCCCTGCGGGTGTGGCAATTGCAACATCGCTAAACCACTCTGCACCGATCGTCATAATTATGGGTATGACAACGGCCACGATGGGGGGACTGATGCGCGATGTTGTTTGTAACGAAGTTCCGCTGGTTCTAAAACAAGGCGAACTTTATGTTTCTGCCGCATTTGGCGGTGCAACAGCCGCAGTTATCGCCATGCAACTTGGGATGCCACTGCCTGCATCCCTCATTGTCTGTGGTGCACTGACTTGGATCATGCGATCAGGGTCAATTCAATTCGGATGGCGCCTGCCAGTTTATCGATCACGCCCACCTAAAACGAAATAGCCTATAGGCCCAAAACATCCATCATCGAATATTCACCTGGTGTTTGACCAACGACCCACAGCGCCGCCTTTAATGCGCCCCGCGAAAATAAAGACCGATCTGTTGCAATGTGGCGCAGAACCAAACGTTCACCAGCGCCTGCAAAAAGAACATCATGTTCACCGACGATGTCGCCACCACGAATAGCGCTGAACCCGATATCACCGCGCTTGCGTGCACCCGTTATCCCATCACGTCCACTATCGCGCACATCATGGATATTAACGCCCCGGCCTTTTGCCGCCGCTTCGCCCAACATCAACGCAGTTCCAGACGGCGCATCCACCTTTTGATTATGGTGTGCTTCTATGACTTCGATATCAAAATCTTCGTCTAACGCCGCAGCGACCTTTTCCACTAGAACAGTCAGCAGGTTCACACCCAAAGACATATTACCTGCACGCACAATCGAAGTTCTTTCGGCTGACCGCGCAATAGACGCCAATTCCTGATCCGTCATACCTGTGGTGCCGATGACCAACGAAACACCCAATTCTGCAGCCAATTGTGCATGTGCAACCGTTGCAGCCGGTGATGTGAAATCAATCACCACGTCAGCGGCGGAAAACACGGCACGCGTGTCTGATGAAATGATAATCCCCAAATCCAGCTGACCCAACAGGGCGCCTGCATCTTTCCCAATCCACGGGCTATCTGGACGATCTGCCATTGCAACCAATGTTGCCTTGTCACTGGCCAAAACAGTTTTCGCCAACATTTGCCCCATTTTCCCAGAGGCCCCAAGAATTGCGATTGCCACGGTATCGGTCATGTTCAGATGCTCCTATTCTTTGTCCCTTCTTAACCAGTGTTGCAGACCTTGGCAAAGCCATAAGAACAGCGTATTAGGCAAATATGGCAAAAAACAAATTCCATGATGGTCCAGGGCCATCCCAAAGACAGTTACGGGTTGGCGAATTGGTTCGCCGCGCCCTTTCCGAAGTTTTGGCGCGCGGTGAAACGTACGATCCAGAATTGAACCGTATTTCAATTACGGTCGGCGAAGTATCGGCATCACCCGATTTGAAAATAGCAACGGCTTATGTATGCCCACTGGGCGGACAAGGTGGCGACGAGGTCATTGCTTTGCTGGCGAAAAACAAATCAGAGTTGCGCCGCGCCATTGGTAAAAATCTAGGGCTAAAGTATACGCCTGACTTGCGTTTTCGCTTGGACGAAACATTTGATCGCATGGACGAAACACGGCGCTTGTTTGCACAAGACACAGTGCGGCGCGACATAGAGCCAGAATGATTTTGATCCGATTTTTTGTGACATTGGTTGCTGTTTTGGCAGCCAGTGCAACAGCTGCGCAATGTCGCGATGAAGTTCATGAAAATAAAAGTTTTACAATCTGCCAAGCGCACATGGGCCAAGACCTGCGTTTATTCCACACAAATGCAGAAGGCGTGCCGTATGGTCAATTTTTCACCCTGTCCAACACATTAAAATCACGCGCAAAACAATTGCTTTTTGCTATGAATGGCGGAATGTATCACCCGGATTTGTCGCCTGTGGGCCATTACATTGAAGAGGGTGTAGAAAAGCAGCGCGTCATTACATCCGAAGGTCCAGGAAATTTTGGCATGCTGCCAAATGGCGTTTTATGCATCAACGACCAAATAGTGAAGGTGTTCGAGACAAACAATTACCTATCGAGCGCGCAAAACTGTAATTATGCGACGCAGTCTGGCCCCATGCTGGTCATTAATGGACGTTTACATCCGCGGTTTATAAAAGACAGCACATCTTTGAATATTCGCAACGGCGTCTCGGTTGATGGGGACAACGTCTATTTTGTCATTTCAAATGATCGGATAAATTTGCATAGTTTCGCGACCTTTTTTCGTGATCGCCTAAATGCCCAGAATGCACTTTATTTGGATGGAAAGGTCTCTCGACTTTACGCGCCAAACCTTGGTCGCTCGGATTTTGGCTGGCCAATTGGACCAATCGTTGGACTTGTGGCAGATCTAAAGTGATCTGCCACGTTTGGTCATTTGGTTTGTTTAATTGACTGCATTTTCAATTGTACGCGTTTGTGCGCTTGATGTGATCTCAATACGACGGGGCTTGTAGGCCTCTGGAATTTCGCGAACGAGGTCAATATGCAGCATACCGTCAAAATGGCTTGCACCGGTTACACGGACGTGATCTGCCAATTGAAACCGACGTTCAAATGCCCGGGTCGCGATTCCACGATGTAGGTAAGTTTTCTTTTCATCGTCAGCGACTTTTTTAGCCGAGACAACCAAAGCATTTTCTTTGACTTCAACAGTTAGCTCTTGATCCGCAAATCCGGCAACCGCGATAGAGATGCGATAAGAATCATCAGCTGTTTTTTCAATATTGTATGGCGGATAGCTCGGCCCAGCAGTGTCGGACGCAAGTACGCGATCCATCATTTCTGCGATTTGGTCAAAACCAACAGTGGCACGATATAGGGGTGAAAAATCAAAATGTCTCATGGGTCATCCTCCTTTGAGCGATACCAAATGCCTGCCCAGTTTGGCGCAGACGGTTAAAATTTACGGACCCTTTGTGGCATCCGTACATTTCATTTAGGACTGTAATTTACTTTTTCAACACTAAGGACGCACAAATTTAGCACCGGTGTTGCGACGGCGCATTGATTCATCATTTAGTTCATCCGTTGGTGACATGCGCGCGTTGATCTGAGTGATCGCATCTAACAAAGATGTGCCAAGAGACACCTTTTTACCGCCCATTTCTGCCATCGCAGAAACGACCGACACGATCATAACGCCGTCCTCGCCCTCGATAAATACCGGTGATCCAGAGGCGCCGTAATCAACGTCGCAGGTCATTATCAAAACACCCTCTTGTCGCGCAGTGACAACGCAGGTGTCTTGAATTGATGGCGCGTTCATCCGGCCGCGTGCATATGAAATAACACCAACCGTTTGTCCGGCCTCGGGCAACGTCGAAATCGATAGGGGCTGGATAAGCGGATTTTTAATGGCATGATCAAGACGCACAAGAGCTATATCGTTTTTGATGCGTTCAATACTGACCGTATTGTCAAAGCGGTAATCTGGATCAGGCCGCGCCTCGCGAATATTACGATAGGCTTCGGCACGTCCGTTGCGCCAACCTGCCTGAAACTCAAAACTGTTCGTTGGAAAAGGTTTGCCCGTTTTCGCGTCATATAGACAATGTGCGGCAGTCAAAACCAAGTCAAAGTCAATCAACGTCGCGGTACAGAACCCGCTTCCTTGGCCAAAAGATAACCGGCCAACCGACGCCCATTGACGTGCTTGATTTATAGAATCCAGACTGTGCAATTGGGTCGATTGTGCATTTGACATAGTTGCCGTGAGAGACAACCAAAGGGTAACAAATAAACTCTTCACTAACAGGCCTCCAAAACTCCTGATTCTATATCAAGTAGTTTGGGCAAAAGTATGGCCAACCGAAGATTAACGCAATTTAGGGATAGGATGACCTTTGGTCAATTTACGATCCAGTGCAGCAGGTTTTGGGCCGCCTGTCGCCCAGTCAATCAGTTCAACAGTATGGACAACAGGAACCTCGGTTCCTGATCCGATTTGCATCATGCACCCAATATTACCTGCAGAGATAATATCTGGACGCACCGCTTCAAGCGTCTTAACTTTTCGCAGTTTCAACTGACCAGATATTTCAGGCTGCAACAAATTATACGTACCGGCGGAACCACAACATAGATGAGGGTCGCGCGGCTCCGCCACCTGAAAGCCTGTGCGTTTCAATAGCGTTTTGGGGTGATCCTTAATTTTTTGTCCATGTTGCAATGAACAGGCCGCGTGATAGGCAACAACCAAATCTTTATGTTCTACTTGCGGAATATCAAGATCCATCAGCACCTCGGATATATCTTTGGCCAAGCCTGAAATGATGGCCGCATCTGCCGCCAATGGCGTATCACGAAACATATGGCCATAGTCTTTCACCGTCGTGCCACACCCGCTGGTATTAATAACAATCGCATCCAAACCAGCACCCTTTACCTCGGTCATCCACGATTTAATATTTGCAGCTGCTGATGCATGCGAATTTTCCGTCTGCCCCATGTGATGCGTTAACGCGCCACAGCACCCCTGTCCTTCGGGGATCACAACATCACAACCAAACCGTTGCAAGACACGGATGGTCGCATCGTTGATATCTGTGTTGAGCGCACGTTGGGCACATCCCGTCATTAATGCAACGCGCTTTGTCTTTTTTCCAACAGCGCGAAACGTTTGAGGATCGTCATTCCGGCTTACAGGCGGAATGTGCTTTGGCGCCATTGAGACCATGGCCCGCAACCGCGCATCAGGTATGAGCCGCGCAAAGGGCCGCGCCATTTTAGCCGCCAGCATCGCAACCCTAAACCGTGTAGGATAAGGGATAACCTGAGATAAGATCCATCGAAGAGCACGATCATGCCAAGGTCGTTGATAATGTTCGTTCACATATGCGCGTGCGTGGTCAATCAAATGCATATAATGCACACCCGATGGACAGGTCGTCATACATGCCAAACAGGACAAACACCGATCAATATGTTTCACCGTTTTGGCATCAGGGATACGATTGTTTTCCAACATATCCTTGATCAAGTAAATGCGTCCACGCGGGCTATCCAATTCATCGCCCAGCACTTGATATGTGGGACAGGTCGCCGTACAAAAACCGCAATGGACACAGGCGCGCAAAATTTCATTAGAACGTTTGAAATCTGGATCAATCAATTGATCAGGTTCGAAAAATGTTTGCATTAGCCCATCAATCCTTGGTTCAAAATAGCCTTTGGATCATATTTTCTGCGGATTGCATCTGTAAGCACGCGCACGTTTTCGGGTTCAGGATGAAACATAGCTGCGTCACCGACATAACAGGTTGCATGCCCAGCAATCGAACCCAGTGCACCACGCACGTCCATTCCCTTTGACACGCGCATCCAAATTGAACCACCAGACCAGTCCATAACATAAGCATCGGGTGAAATGGCATGCACAACATTTGCGCCATCTGTGGGTTTAACGGACACGCGCCATAGATCGCCGTCTCGGTTCTGTAACATGGATAGGTTTTGTATCTGCGTCCATACCGCACGCGATGCGGTCATTTCCAATATATCGACCGCCCCAAATTTTGATACTATCTGCTGCAAAGCCCCTGACCGATAGGCAACTGATTTTTCAAAACCCTCGATACGTATATAGACACATCCTGCAACAGCATCATAAGCAGCACCAGTCACATCAAATGCTGTATTCATACAGGTGGTCATAATGTCGATCGCCGTTTTTGGATCGTCGGCTTTCATCGACAAGGTCGCTGACACATCAGAAATTGGCAAAACTTTGAACGATACTTCACTCAGGATTCCCAATGTCCCCCAGCTGCCCGCAAGCAATTTTACCAAGTCGTAGCCGGTAACATTTTTCATCACGCGACCACCATTCTTAACAATCTTACCAGCGCCATCAACAAATCGAACGCCCAACAAAAAATCACGCGCTGCACCAGCTTGGATGCGTCTCGAACCGCTTGCGTTTGCAGCAAAAACGCCACCTATTGTACTGTGTCCTGACGATCCCAGAATGCCTGCCAAGCTTAATGGTTCAAACGCCAATTGCTGATTTTCTTTGGCCAAGGTTGCTTCGATCTCGAACAATGGCGTTCCAGCACGCGCAACCATGGTCAGGGCGCCTGGCTCATAATCTACGATACCCGAAATCCCCGCAGTTGAAACCATATCACCTTTGACAGGGCGCGCACGGCGCGTACCGCCACCAACAATGGCGAGCGGATTTGTTGTCGCTTTGACAATCTCTGACAATTCAGCTTCGGACGTTGGTTGATAATCCATCTCACAGACCTTGATCGCGACGGCGTTCTGACGCAGCCAACGGAAAAACCTTGGCCGGATTCAAGAGCCATTTTGGATCGAAAACATCCTTGATCGCCATCTGAGCCTCAAGATCATCGGGCGCAAATTGATGATCCATCAAGTCGCGTTTTTCGATACCAACACCATGTTCCCCAGTTAAACAACCACCGACCTCGACACAAAGCTTGAGGATCTCTGCGCCGAATTGTTCACACAATTCCAACTGACCTGGTTCGTTTGCGTTGTATAAGATTAACGGATGCATATTGCCATCACCCGCGTGAAACACGTTTCCAACACCCAATCCAAACTGTTGGCTCATTTCACCGATGCGCCGCAAAACATAGGGTAGTTTGGACACAGGTATGGTCCCGTCAAGGCACATGTAATCATTGATTTGGCCCATTGCGCCAAAAGCGGATTTGCGGCCCAACCAAATACGGGCCGCTTCATCCGAGTCATTTGCCCGCCGCACTTCAACAGGGTCATGCGCCGCAGCGATGGACATTATTTTTTCTAATTGCTCTTCAATTTCTAATGGGCTGCCTTCAACTTCGATGATTAAAAGAGCTTCGCAATCGGGATACCCCGCTTTGGCAAATTCTTCGGTCGCGCGGATACATGGACGGTCCATGAATTCGATGGCGACAGGCAACACGCCCGCACGAATAATATCTGAGACACACGCCCCGGCGACTTCGTTACTGTCAAAGCCTATCAAAACGGGTAATGCACCTTCTGGCTTGTGCAAAATGCGCAACGTGGCTTCGGTTACGACACCTAACTGGCCTTCGGACCCACAGATGACCCCTAATAAATCCATGCCAGCGGCATCCAGCTGTGCGCCGCCGATATCAACAATCTCACCCTGCATTGTTACAAGGCGCACACCTAGCAAATTGTTAGAGGTTACACCATATTTCAAGCAATGCGCGCCCCCTGAATTCATCGCAATATTCCCTGCAATGGCGCAGGCAAGCTGACTCGAAGGATCAGGTGCATAAAAATATCCGTCCGCTTCAACAGCGCCTGTCACCGATAAATTGGTGCGTCCCGTTTGGACACGAACAAACCGATTGGCATAATCAGTTTCAAGAACGTCATTCATGCGCGCGACGCCCAAAATGATGCTATCGGCTGTCGGCAACGAACCACCCGCTAACGATGTTCCCGCGCCACGCGGAACAACGGGTATGTCCATTTCGAAGCAAATCTTTAGCGCTGTCGCAACTTGTTCGGTTGTGTAGGGCAACACAACGCCAAGTGGCGCGCAGCGATACGCCGAAAGCGCATCGCATTCGTATGCGCGCGTCTCCATGGGATCATCAATAACACATTCGGGCGGCAAAACCGCGCGAAGACGTGACATAAGTTCCGATTTACGTGCGATCCGAAAATCGCTTGGGATAGGCATTTCCATGGTTCACCTCGCATATTGGTAAATAAATATAACCAATTTTTATGATTGGCAAGTTCAAATTGACCTATTACACGTTATGTTATGACTTGGATCGACCGCATACACCTTTTTTCAGCATGGGACGTTGGTGCGCTTTGCGTGCTTTTCCTAACATGGTTTCTTATCGGTTTAGTCATTGAAAATGCCCCGAATTCACGGCCGTCAACCAGCCAAGTCATGACACGTTATCGGCGTGAATGGATGCAAAATATGGCTGCTCGCGACAACAGAATATTTGATGCACAAATCATGAATGGCCTAAGACAAGGCACATCATTTTTCGCGTCGGCCAGCATGATCGCAATAGGGGGTCTTTTTGCAATGATCGGTAACGCAGATCGTTTTGTCGGTCTGGCGAACGAATTAACTTTATCCAAAGACCCGCAAGTGGTCTGGGAAATAAAACTGTTTATCGTTCTGTTTTTTGTCACCAACGCTTTTTTAAAATTCGTTTGGTCGCATCGGCTTTTTGGATATTGTGCCATCGTTATGGCATCTGTCCCCAATGACCCAGACGACCCGTTGACACCAGGACGCGCAGCGCAAGCGGGCGCATTAAACATAACGGCTGCGCGCAGTTACAATCGCGGATTGCGGTCTGTATATTTTTCAATTTGTTCGTTGTCTTGGCTGGTTGGCCCAGTTGCGCTGATAGGTGCGACAGTGGTCACATTGGCCGTGCTATGGAGACGCGAGTTTTTATCGCAATCACGTGAATTGTTAATCAACGGATGACGCGCGGCGGCCCTCTCGTAACCAGGCGGCTAGGATCAAACCAAGTATCAACAAAAGCCCTGCCCAAACCGGCAAAAGCGGCCGTAGTTTGATATCCACAACGTCTTTTGCGTCCCGCCGCAAAACACCCAACCAACCACGTCCTGCAGCTGGTCGGCCTTGTTTTACCTCACGCAGGCGCAATGGCATTTCATCTGCCCAAACTTGCCCGCCCCGTGTTGTCGCAACGATCGGTGCCAATCGCGCAGGGGTTGCCAACGCCTCATTCAATTCGATTGGCGCAACAACGCCACGTGAAACCGCAATGGATAGTGTTCCATCAGACAACTGAAAAATCCCCTGATCGTCTGTTTGAAATGTAGCCGAAAATTGACCATCCTCATCGCGCAGCAAATTTTGTGTAACACGATCTCCGTTGGGCTTTGTAATCAAAACTGGTGATGCTATCTCTGCCAACGTTCGGCGTTTGATTAGTAATCCATCCTCAATCTGGGTGGCGATCAAAGTCTCTTCTTCAAGATCGGGCTCTTTCATCAACCAATGCGCCATGCGCCGCAAGAGTTCTTGCTGTGGGCCCCCTCCTTGAAATTGTCGATACCAAAGCCAAACATGATCTGACGCCAATAACGCAACACGCCCCTGCCCGACGCGGTCCAAAATCAATAACGGGCGTTCATCAGCCCCCTCCATCAAAACCTGTCCACGGTTCAGCTCCAAGTCCAATTGCCGTGCCCATGGACCCCAGGTTTCTTGCCCGGGCAAATCAGCCGTCACAGGATGGCGTTGTCCCAGATCTGTTACAACCGGCTTAAAACTATCACGCCGCACTAGGGCCGACGCCCGCCCTGGCAAAATGCGATCAAGCGGCGTTCGCGCTAGGGATTGTGCTGACGCAAAATCGGGCCCTGCTGCAATCAAGACAGCCCCACCTTGTTCCACATAAGTGGCAATATTATCAAGGTACGCGTTCGGCAAAATACCCCGGCGCTTGTATCTATCAAAAATGATCAGATCAAAATCATCAATCTTTTCCAAAAATAATTCACGAGTTGGGAACGCGATCAACGAGAGCTCTGACACGGGAACACCGTCTTGCTTTTCAGGTGGCCGAAGGATGGTAAAATGGACCAAGTCGACTGAACTGTCCGATTTCAGAAGATTGCGCCAAACACGTGCACCCGCATGTGGCAAACCAGACACCAACAACACACGCAGCCGATCACGGATAGCATTCACAGACAAAAAAGTCGTATTGTTTTCTGTGGTCAGTTCACCCGCTATGGGTTCAACTCGGAATTCAAAAATTGTCTGCCCTGCATGGGTTAGATTTAGCTCAAGTTCGGTTTCTCGGCCAGTTATGGTTGGAAATTCATACCTTGCCCCGCCCCCTAGATTTACTTCGACAACCACGGGCTCAGCCTCACGCATTTGATTGCCCACATCATCAATGCGCACTGTCATTTTGACAGGTTCACCCAAAATCGCATAAGCTGGCGCGTTCGTAATCGTAATCTTGCGGTCATATTCGTTACGTGTTCCCGTTACGATGTGATGAACGGGAATACCGAAATCAACCACGTTTGGGACATCATGCACCTGCCCATCTGATAGGATAAAGATCGATGATAGTTGGCGCGCAGGAATATCTGCCTGTGCTTGTGAAATCGCCTCAAACACCTGCGTCCCTTGATTGCTAGGACTGTCAGAGACAGAAATCGTTTGCACCGTTAGATTTGGCAACTGCGTTAGCTGATCACGCAATAATTGGCCAACACGATCTGTTTGCTCTGCCCGAGATCCCAATGCTTGCGAAGCCGTTCTATCTTCTACAATCAAAACAACATCATCCAACGGTTGTGTATCCCGTTGCCGGAAAGATGGCTGGGCCAAGGCCATGACAATACACATCATGGCAGCCGCGCGCAAAGCCCAGCCTGACACTCTGATCCATGCCGCGTATCCACAGGTAGCGACGGTTAATGCGAGAGATAGCCAAAGTAAGGACACATCAACCAAGGGCGCAAAAACAATATCGTGGTTCATTGGCCAAGCCTTTCGAGTAATGCAGGCACGTGAACTTGGTCTGACTTGTAGTTCCCCATCAATACGTGCATCACCAAATTTACGCCAAAGCGCCGCGCCATTTCGCGCTGCCGTTCGCCGGAAAATCCGCGACCAACGGGTAATAATGCTCGGCCTTGATCATCAATCGCCCAAGCAGCGGCCCAGTCGTTTCCACCTATCAAGACAGGTGTCACACCATCATTAAGCGCACGAAAAGGCCTATCTTGTCCCTGCACAGTGTTTTCGGGCGCGGCTTCGATCCACACAGACCCCTCTGCATAGCGCCCAGGAAAGCTTTGCAATAAATAAAATGCACGGGTTAAGACATGATCCGCAGGAACAATATCAAGCGGCGGTATGTTTAACCCAGACAACAGCCGGCGCAGGGTACCATTTACCGGCGAGATAGCACGCGATTGTCCGGCATCGCGCGTGTCAAACAAAATAACGCCACCTGACGCCAAGTATGAATTTAGTTTTGCGTAGGACTGGTCAGACGGAATGGGTTGCTGATCGGTAATAGGCCAATACAATAAAGGAAAAAGCGCGATGTCATCCTTTTCTAGATCGACAGAAACCGGAGGACTTGGTTCAATAGACGTGCGCAAAAATAAGGTCTCGGTTAAACCTAGCAATCCTGCAAATGCAATTTCGTCGACCGTTCGGTCCGATGTCTTTACATGCGCCAAGGCTATTTCGTCAGGAACAATTTGTTCTGCAAACAGTGGGGCACGTGGCGTTGCAATCGAGACAGCAAACATAATCACTACGAATGCCAACAACCGACCAGAAACCCAAGCGCTTGCAAAAAGATCAGCGATCAAAAGCGCAAACGCAACAATCCAAATCGGAGCGCGCAAATCTTGCGTATCGGGAGGTTCGACATCACGTTTGACCTGAACTATGTCGGGCCAATCGGCACGGATAATTTTCGGTAAAATATCGCCAACGTTACGCGAAATCGTGTGGTCCTGCGACGCATAAACCCCAATCGGCAGCGCCTTGGTTATTTCGGTTGAACTTAGACGCGCACTACCAAATGCATCTAATGTGCGGATGGGCGTCCATTTAGTACCCGCTAAATCGAAATCGTTTTCCTGTCGCAGACCAGGCCTGATCAAACGGCTAAGCATGTCGACAAACAATCCTGACAACGGTAGGTTAGACCACTGCGTATTCGCTGTGGTATGGAAAAAAATGCTGCGCCCTGAACCGATGGACAGTGCGGTGACCAGTGGTGTCTGATCTTCTAGCTTGGCTAAGGTCTTGCTGTTCAGCTCTAACTCTGGCTGCGCTAAAACCTGTGTGTTTATCAGAATATCCTCAGGGATCGCCAATCCACCAAAAACGCCCTGCGCATCGAAAGCGGCCAAACGCTTTGGTGTATCCCAGCTCATCGCACCGCCAAAATTGCGACCACCATTACGCAGAACAACCGGCATTAAAGGATCGTCGCGCAATAATGTGTCAGCGGCTGCTGCAATACGGGGACCGGCAAAGCGTATTAATAAACCACCGCCGCGCACCCACTCTAAAACCGCGGACGCATTCGGTATCGAAACAATATCGGCAGAAATCAGAATATCAGGCGATGCAAGCAAAAGCTGTTCGATTGTCCCAATTTGAAGGTCAGCAAACGGTTCAATGGCAGTTTTGACAAAATGCATTGGATCAAACACATTGATTGTTTCATCGCTATTGGTTGTCGCGATAATCCCAACCTTGGGACGTCGTAATTGATCTGCAATAACATAGTTTGCCCCAATATGTGATTGCCCGACCACATCCACCTTGGTGACACGTGCACGTAATTCATTAGGCAAATCGAAATTAATTTCTATTTCTGACATGTTTGGTGGCGCTGAAAATGGCACCTCGG
>RFZH01000200.1 GCA_009920815.1 Paracoccaceae bacterium | reverse complement strand
AGGCGATTGGCTTCTATTTATCGGGTCATCCGCTGGATGATTACATGGTCGCGTTAAAACGCAAGGGCGTGATGACCATGGATGAAGTCATGGACAAAGCCCAAGGCGGGCCATGCATTGCGAAAATGGCAGGCGTTGTTGCCGGTCGCCAAGAACGGAAATCGGCAAAAGGGAACAGGTTTGCTTTTGTTCAGTTGTCTGATCCCACGGGCGCTTATGAGGTTACGTTATTTTCCGAAGCCTTGGAAAAATCTCGCGATCATCTGGAAACCGGTGCCAAGGTTGTCGTCACTGCCGAAGCCTCGATGGAGGCAGATCAGCTTAAACTTTTGGGGCGTTCAATCGCGCCAGCAGATATAGCTGTGGCGGACGCAGGTGCTGTGGGCTTAAAGATTTACGTCGACACACCCGCCGTCATTGCAACCGTCGCACAAGTCATATCTGACGCCAGCAAGACCATCACGTCGGGCCCAAAAGGACCAATCTTTTTCACGTTGTTGCATCCAGAGCTACCCGGCGAGGTCCAAATGGACACAGGTGCAGAATGTCCTACAAGTAGAAGACGCCTAACCCCGAAAGGTCAGGCGTTCAATGCATGTCCAAAACAGGCGTAACTATTCCAAGCGTGCGGGAAAACCATCTGCACGTAGATCAGTGTTCAACACATCCTCAAGCAATTTCGCAATCATTGGCGATTGCGCGTCACCGCCATATGCCGCCTTTGCAGCGACATAAGTTTGGTTTGTCATCGATGCCAAATCTAAAGGCACGCCAAATTCACGGCCAAATTCTAAGGCAAACCCAAGATCTTTCAACGCAAGATCGATATTAAACGCGATATCATACGATCCGTTCAAAATCAGCGCACCTTCGGTTTCATGCACAAATGAATTTCCCGAACTTGCTGCAATCGCATGCCATGATTGCGCTAGGTCTAGACCGCCACGTTTAGCAAGCATTAGCGCCTCAGAACAGGCCTTTAGATGGATAAACGCCAACATGTTGGTTATGACCTTAATGATCGATGACGACCCCAAAGGCCCCATATGAAAGACACGATCACCCATCGATTTCAACGCGGGCATGTGCAGGTCAACCAGATCTTTGTCGCCGCCAGGCAACATGGTAATCTTACCTTGTGCAGCCAAATGAACACCACCCGTCACGGGCAATTCCAACATCTGTATTCCGTGACCTGTGGCAACGTCGGCAAAACGAAGAACGTCATCACGCCCCAACGTGGACATTTCGATCCAGCTGGCACCTTTGCGCATCTTAGGCAAAATCTCAGTTAAGACCTTTTCTGTAACGGCAGGCGATGGCAGGCAGGTGATGACATGATCAACCTTTGAGGCAACATCACCAGCGCTATCGCCCCACGTGGCACCGGCCTCTAGCAAGGCCTTTGCATTGTCGGGGTTAACGTCAAACACCGTAACATCAAATCCATCACGCACCAAACAGGCCGCGCAGTTAGCACCTAGGTTTCCTAACCCAATATATCCGTATTTCATAACGCGCTCCTGTTATTGGAAATAAATGTTGTAATTTTGGCGAAGCGTCGCATCAATCAATGGGTCTAGCGTACTGCCTGCGCGGGACAGGATTTCGTTCTTACGTTCAATCGCTTTATCCAACAAAATTGGCCGATCTGCCTCGATCCATTCCTTTGGGCTCATGCGATTGCCGACGGTCGGATAAACGTATTCCGTCTGCATCAACGACCGCGTTTGGTCGGCACCCAGATAATGACCAGGCCCACCCAAACAGACCTCTTTCATAACATCGATAGAAACACTGTCTGGAGTTACATCAATACCACGTACGGTACGCAGTACTTGACCCAAAATATCATCACCTAAGACCAAAGACTCTAAGCAAAAGCCCAAAAGCGATGCATGCATTCCGACGGATTCATAGACCATATTCAAACCGGATAGGCCCGCCATGGTGTTGGTGATGCCTTGTTCCCATCCAGCTTGCATATCTGGTAATTTGGCATCACTGATACCTGCGGCTGCCCCTCCAGGCAAACCATAGAATTGATGCATTTGTGCGCACCCTGCGGTCAATAATGCCTGTTCTGCCGATCCGCCTGACATCGCACCAGTGCGTAAGTCGGATACAAACGGCCAAGTCCCAAAAATCGCTGGGTGACCAGGTTTGATAGAATTGACATAAACGACACCCGCCAAACATTCTGCAACGGCTTGTACAATCGCCAATGCAATTGGTGCCGGCGCAGTTGCCCCAGCTTGCCCAGCTGACAAAAGTAACACGGGCATTCCTGCATGGATGCAATGTTCCATTGCAATACAGCTTTCTTCTGCAAACTTCATCGGAGGAACAACAAAGCAGTTTGAATTCGAAATAAACGGACGCGCGCGCCATGCATCTTCGCCACCTGCGATTGTGTGGATCATTTCCATGCATGGGGCAACATGGCTAGGGTCCGAGAACGATGTTCCCACATGCTTTGATGTCCCAGAACAACATGCCATGATGGTGTTCAAATCCATCTCGAGGTTATCAATAACATCACGACAAACCATCGCACGTTGGAAAAAATGCACGTTGTCCAGATTATGCGTCAAACGTGCCGCATCATATAGATCTTGCGCCGTCGAATCCCGATACGTGTTTGTCAAAACGTCAACGATATGCACAGCTGCACCAGCTGTCCCAAAATGAACGTTTGTGCCCGAAAGGTGCAGATCATATTTTGGATCGCGTCCGAACAAGGTGATGTCCCGAGCCGCTTTTGCTAACATATCTTCAACCAAAGCACGCGGAAACCTTAAGCGGCCATCATCGCCCAATATCGCGCCAGCCGCCACCATTGCGTCAACACCTGATTTTGGCGCCTGCGAAAGTCCAATTTGCTCTAACGCATCCAAGGCTGCTGCGTGGATCTGCTCCATCCCCGCTTGGGTCAAAGGACGATACGCGCCCCCAGGCAAACCGGGTCGAATAGGCCGTAATTCCTCTGCCAAAGGCGCCATGCGCATCGCGCGTTTCGCATCTCGTCCGCCTGCACGTGCCGCACGGCGTGGTGCGGTCGCTTGCCAATTTTCTGTCATATTGGATCACTCTACTTATCTTGTTTCGGCACAAGATTAGCCATAGACGACAGCGCTTTCAATCGCGCAAACCACATGTTATTAATCGACAAAACCGATTAGAGGTAACATGCAAATAGAATGGATTGAAACGTTTCTGGATTTATTGGACACACGCAGTTTCAACAAATCCGCAGAGCGCCTGAACATCACGCAATCAACCGTTTCCGCGCGGATAAATGCATTGGAAACGGAAATTGGCAAAAAACTATTTTCCCGATCACGCGCAGGCACAAACCTGACTGCCGCGGGAATCGCGTTTGAACCGCATGCACGCGGGCTGCGCCACAGCTGGAGCGAAGCGGTCCGCGCAACACGAGCAACCGGCAACGTCGAAGTATCTATCCGCATCGGTTTACAAACTGACTTGGCATCAACACATATCGGCGATTGGGTCGCGCAATTTCAAACCTTGTTCCCCCGCGCAGAGTTCTATGTTGAACTCGATTATTCAAATCAAATGTGCAACGATCTCTTGGCCGGAAATTTGGATTTTGCGGTTTTGTACACACCAAAATTCATGCCTGATTTACATTTTGAAACGGTGGGACGCATTAATTTGCGCATGATTTCAACTGTGGCCAGATCCCTCGATCAAATAGATGCTGACCGTTATATTGGTGCCAACTATGCACCTGCCTTTGATCGACAACATCAACAACAGCTGCCACATCTTTCCAATACTAGGCTCTCTTGTGGTCAAAACTCTGCGGTCGCGGGTATCATTAGTACAATGGGGGGTACCGCGTACGTTCTTGAAGAAACAGCGCAGTCTTTATTGAACCAGGGCATTGCCAAACTGGTCGTGGACGCCCCCGTTCTTTACCAAGATGTTTATGCGGCGTTCCATATGCGGCACCGCCATTCTTTGACCCACCAACGATTGCGCGATGCAGTAAACGCCCATTTTCGCCCTAAATAAACCTTGGCATAACTGCGATTTTCAGAAACTATCGTGAAAAATAAACGGAGCCCAAAATGTCATATGAACCGCTTGCCCTGCCTGATCGGGTGCAACTCAGCCCTGAT
>RFZH01000199.1 GCA_009920815.1 Paracoccaceae bacterium | reverse complement strand
GAGACGCGGCGTTTCGCGCCGTCGATTTCCAGAACCATAACGTCGACTTCTTGGCTGGTCGAAACGATTTTGCCAGGATGCACGTTTTTCTTGGTCCAAGACATTTCAGAAACGTGTACCAAACCTTCAACACCCGCTTCCAATTCAACGAACGCACCGTAATCGGTGATGTTGGTGACAACGCCACGGTGAACGGATTCAAGTGGGTATTTCGCTGCAACGATTTCCCATGGGTCTTCTTGCAATTGCTTCATGCCCAAAGAAATGCGGTGTGTGTCTTTGTTGATTTTGATAACTTGAACTTTGACAGACTCGCCGATTGTCAAGATTTCGGATGGGTGGTTCACACGGCGCCATGCCATATCTGTGACGTGCAACAGGCCGTCAACGCCGCCCAAATCAACGAATGCACCGTACTCGGTGATGTTTTTAACAACGCCTTCTACGTCCATACCTTCAGTCAGGTTGCCGATAACTTCTGCGCGCTGCTCTGCGCGTGATTCTTCAAGGATTGCGCGACGTGATACAACGATGTTGCCACGACGGCGGTCCATTTTCAGAATTTGGAATGGCTGCTTCATGTTCATCAAAGGACCTGCGTCACGAACTGGACGCACGTCAACTTGGGAACCAGGCAAGAACGCAACCGCGCCGCCCAGATCAACAGTGAAACCACCTTTGACGCGGCCAAAGATGGCGCCGTCAACGCGTGCTTCTTCTGCGTATGCTTTTTCCAAACGATCCCACGCTTCTTCACGACGCGCCATTTCACGGGAAATAACTGCTTCGCCTTTTGCGTTTTCAGCTGCGCGAAGGAAAACTTCAACTTCGTCGCCAACAGCTACTTGGGGAGCTTCGCCTGGGTTTGCGAATTCTTTCAGATCAACGCGGCCTTCCATTTTATAGCCTACGTCGATGATGGCTTGTCCCGCTTCAATCGCGATGACTTTACCTTTTACTACGGAACCCTCTTCTGGGGTGTCCATTTCGAAGCTTTCATTCAGCAGCGCTTCGAATTCTGCCATAGATGCATTCTGAGCCATGTGGCCTTTTATCCTTTACTTGCATTTATACTGGCCGGGTGGTTGTCTCCACCGGTCTTGGGTTAAATTGGTCAGACAGTCCGAAAACGAAAAAAGGCTGGCTGTCGCCAGGCCCTGCTCATTTCGTCGTCGCGGATGCTCCGTCTTAACGTGGTCCCCTTACTGTGGAATGGCCCATGATGCAAGGGCTTTTGCCATTTTGACGGGGGCTAGTGCAGTAAACCGTGGAATTCGAGTATTTTTACAAAGATGAAGGCCTAGCGCGCGGCATTCACAAGTGTAATTGCCGTTTGCAAGACATCCTTGATCGACAGGTCAGAGGTGTCCAAGATATGCGCGTCTGCCGCTGGTTTTAACGGCGCATCGGCACGGTTCATGTCCCGTTCATCGCGTTCAATGACTGCCGCTAAAATAGCGTCATAGCTTTCGGATTGCTCCAGCTCATCCCACCGCCGTTTGGCGCGGACTTCGGCACGTGCGGTTACGTATAATTTTAGGTTTGCGTTTGGACAAATAACGGTCCCTATGTCGCGACCATCCAATACGGCACCGCCGTCACGATCGGCAAAAGCGCGTTGAAAGTCCAATAGAGCGCTGCGCACCTCTGGGATCACCGCGACTTTTGATGCGTGCTGACCAGCCTCAACACTGCGCAAATCAGAACGGGCCAAATCTTCGACCGCCAAATTCTGTGCAGCTGTCAGAGGCTCATGTCCATCGGCAACCTTGGCCCCAACCGCACGGTACAAAAGCCCTGTATCCAAATATTGAAATCCAAAATGCGCAGCCAAAGCACGTGCCAAAGTGCCCTTCCCTGCCGCCGCGGGTCCATCGATTGCAACAACAAATGACATTTTGCGCCCCCATTTCAAATTTCAAACCGCCAAAGACGCGCAAGCCTTCAGGCTGAGCATCGCAGGCACATAGAGCGCGCACCATCGATGCGCACAATTTTGTTCAAGCCCGTTCGAGTTTAGCGCCCAATTCGCGCATTAGCGGTTCAAAGATCGGGAACGACGTTGTGATCGGGCTGCCGTCATTGACGCGCACTGGTTCGTTTGTTGCAAAGCCCATAATAACAAATGACATCGCGATACGGTGATCCAAAAAGGTTTCGCATTCCGCACCGCCTTTTACATTGCCCATACCAAGACCATGTACGATCCACCAATCATCGCCTTCGACAACCTCAACACCGTTGGCACGCAATCCGCGTGCCATTGCATCGATGCGATCACTTTCCTTGACACGCAATTCCTTGACGCCGCGCATCACGGTGTCACCTTCGGCAAAGGCCGCGACAACCGACAGGATCGGATATTCATCTATCATCGACGCCGCGCGATACGGAGGCACTTCGATGCCCTTCATGTTCGGCGAATATTTGGCGCGCAAGTCTGCCACAGGTTCGCCACCTTCGACGCGTTCATTTTCATATTCCAAATCCGCGCCCATTTCACGCAGCGTGGTGAATAATCCCGCGCGTGTCGGATTAAGGCCGATGTTGGGAACCAAAACATCGGACCCTTCAGTGATCAGCGCAGCACATACGGGAAACGCGGCCGAGGGAACAGGATTTTTTGCCCCCACGATCGTCATAGGCAAACGTCCGCCAGAGCGCCCGACCGATTGCGCCCCGTAAAGCGCAAGTGGGTCGGTGACGCGCGCCATCGGGCGTTTGTTCAGGCTTGCATCACCTGTAAAGGTCGCAACGATTGGCGATGTCGCCATCGCCCCCATGATCAAACGCACCCCGGTGCCCGAGTTTCCGCAGTCGATCACGTTCTCAGGTTCCGCAAAGCCACCGACACCAACGCCTGTGACTGTCCAGCTGCCGTCATCGTGTTTGTTGACCGCCGCACCAAAAGCAGACATTGCCTTTGCGGTGTCTAAAACATCATCCCCTTCCAACAACCCCGTAATGTGGGTGGTCCCAATCGCCATTGCCCCCAGGATCAACGAGCGGTGCGAAATTGATTTATCTCCTGGAACATTTGCTGTGCCGACAAGTGGGCCGCATTTGTAAGAGATCATCGGAATCGGTGTGGAATGGCCTGACATGTCATTGTCCTTCGTCTACGTCGCGCAGTTGATAGCGCAACCATGCATGGTCGTCTATAGCTTGCGAAAGGTTAAATAATGCGGCGTGCGCCCTTCGCGTAGTGCTTTTTGTTCGTAACGCGTCGAGATCCAATCGTCCCAAGGATCACGCCAGTCATCCGGCGCTTGCGCCAACCATTCAAAGCCTGCCTTGGGCACCTCTTGCAAGGTTTGACGAACATAGTCCGGAATGTCGGTCGCAACGCGAAAAAGCGCCCCTTGCTTAAGCACCTTGGCCAATGGGATAAGGTGTTCCGCCGTCACAAAACGTCGGCGATGATGACGCTTTTTAGGCCATGGATCAGGATATAGCAAAAATGCGCGCTCGACTGTTTGATCCGGCAGAACATCAAAAAGATGACGCGCGTCACCAGGGTAAACGCGGATATTATCTGCCCGGGCATCACGGATTTTGCCCAACAGCATTGCCACGCCATTTACAAATGGCTCACAACCGATGATGCCGACCTCTGGATTTTGCACTGCCTGATGGACCAAATGCTCGCCTCCACCAAAACCGATTTCTAACCAAATGGGCTTGCCGTCAAAGATTTTTGACGGATCTAGTAAATCGCGGTTAGGGTTTTCATCGAATGACACGGGGCCCGGCGACAAAGTCGCAAGATCGTTTTCCAAATATTCAATTTGGTTAGGTCGCAATGTCTTACCCCTAAAACGGCCATAAAAATTGCGCCAAGGGGTACCGGAAGGATGTGTGTTTTGGGGTGAGTCATCTGAGGTCATGCGCGGTGCTTTATCCGCTGTCAGATAAACTTTCAAGCCAAACGCGCAAGCTTGACCAGCATCTCATGAGTTTTAGGATTGTTGCCGTGATCCAAAAAACGCACGCGCTAGGGGCGCGTGCGTTCGTTTAATATTCTTGCAAAGACGCAATTCACACTGCTTTTTTCAAAGCATCGATCAGATCAGTGCGTTCCCAGCTGAACCCGCCGTCTGCATCGGGTGCGCGACCGAAATGGCCATAGGCAGCGGTGCGTTGATAGATCGGTTTGTTCAGGCCTAAATG
>RFZH01000198.1 GCA_009920815.1 Paracoccaceae bacterium | reverse complement strand
TGCACCACTTGTCAAGGCGGCCAGCGCCGTGGCGCCCGCAGGTTCAACATATTGACGCAAATCATTCCACAATCGATCTTGCGCATTGGTGATATCGTCGTCATTCACGGTGATCGACAAAATTTCTTGCTCTGTCGCCAAATCAAAACAAATCTGACCAATCTTTTTTGCACCCAACGCATTTGCGGCGACGCCAGAAATAGGAACATCCACAGGTTCACCTGCAGTCAAAGCCGCGTTTAGGGTCGCACAAGTCACAGGTTCCACAGCAACAATTTTGCGTGCACCCGCAAACCACCCCATGGCCCCTGCGATCAATCCGCCACCGCCGACAGCAATCAGCACTGTATCGGCCTGCAAACCCTGTTCTTGCCATTCATGGAATAAGGTACCCTGACCAATCACTGTCTTGGGTGCGTCATAGGCATGGATCTGCATTGCGCCTGTGTCTGCGCCATACTCTAAAGCGGCATTTAGTGCGTTGACATATTCGCCATGCACCACCGTTAAATGCGCACCAGTTGACCGGATCAACCCAATTTTGGCGGGGCCTGCGATTTCAGGAACAAAGATATGCGCGGGAATACCCAATTGTTGCGCAGCAAAGGCAACAGCAGCGCCATGATTGCCACCAGAGGCGGCAACCACACCAGCCTTTGGAACATCGGCCTGTAACAATGTGTTCATTGCGCCACGCACCTTAAAGCTGGCCGTATATTGCAAATTCTCAAGCTTGAGATCGATAAAACAGCCTTGCCCATAGTCATAACCATCAACGCAGGGCGTTCGACGCACATGTCCGCGCAATCGCAGTGCCGCCTGTTCGATTTCTTGATGCCACGCTGTCATTTGCTTGCCCCTGTGTCACCCCGACATACGATACAACAATGATCGCTGCGGTGGCTTGTATGATGGGTTAATACCTGATTTTGTAGATACAGATCAGAAAAGGGATGCCAATGTCAAAACGAATTTTTCCAGATGCCGCCAACGATTTAACCGCCGCGAATGAAATTCCCGACACCCCCCAGACGCGCGCATCAGCATATAAGTTGGCCTTTTCAGACCAAGATTTTTTGCTGCGTGACGAACTGCGCCCCGTACGTTTTCAACTGGAGCTGTTGAAACCACAGATGATAATGGATGAACATGCTATTCAATCGACTGTGGTCATGTTTGGCGGCGCGCGCATTCCCGAACCCGAAAAGGCTGCAACAGCGCGCACAAAGACCTTGGCAAATCTCTCCGTTTATTATGATCAGGCGCGGATTCTGGCGCAAAAAATTACTGAGATCAGCCTGTCCCAAGGGGGGCGCGACATGGTTGTGACCACCGGCGGCGGCCCCGGCGTGATGGAGGCCGGAAACCGAGGTGCTGCCGATGCAGGCGGTATATCGATTGGCCTGAACATCGTCTTGCCACATGAACAAGCCCCTAATGAATACGTTACGCCAAACTTGTGCTTTAATTTCCACTATTTCGCGATCCGGAAAATGCATTTTCTTATGCGTGCAAAGGCAATCTGTGTCTTTCCTGGCGGGTTTGGGACACTTGACGAACTGTTCGAAGCCCTCACCCTGATACAAACAGGCCGCATGTCACCTGTTCCAATTTTATTGTTTGGGCGCGCGTTTTGGGAAACAATTGTAAATTGGTCGGCGCTTGCAGATGCAGGAACGATATCGGACGATGACCTTAATCTATTCCGCTTTGTCGACACTGCAGACGAAGCTTTGGATTTGATAATGAACTGGTCGGCCCGCTAAATGCGCCGTTTGGCTTGCGCGGAACAAGGGACATGTAATAAACACCTCCTGACCGCACAGCCTGCATCACATTCCGGAGTTCCCAATGTCATTTGATCGTTCTATCAAAATTGCCCCCTCTATCCTTTCTGCAGATTTTGCCAATTTCGGCGCCGAAATTCGCGCAATCGAAGATCAAGGGGCTGATTGGGTCCACATTGATGTGATGGATGGCCATTTTGTTCCAAACCTGACCTTTGGCCCACCCGCAGTCAAGGCGTTTCGCCCCCATGTGAAAACCGTAATGGATGTACATTTGATGATCGCCCCTGTTGATCCTTATATCGATGCCTATGCAGATGCTGGCGCGGATATTCTGACCGCCCATATCGAGGCAGGACCGCATATTCACCGCACATTGCAAGCGATACGCGGCGCGGGGATGAAAGCGGGCGTTGCCCTGAACCCAGGTACGCCCGCCGAATCTATTGAACATCTGCTAGATCTGACCGATCTGGTTTGTGTGATGACGGTAAACCCAGGCTTTGGCGGGCAAAAATTCATTGACATGACGGCCAAGGTTCAAAAGCTGCGCACTATGATCGGGGATCGCCCCATTCACATTGAAATCGATGGTGGCATGGATCCCAAGACCGCGCCATTGATGGCCGCCGCTGGGGCCGATGTTTTGGTCGCAGGATCGGCCGTGTTTCGTGGCGGATCGGTTGATAACGCAACTGTCTATGGCGACAACATTCGCGCCATTCGCGCGGCGGCAAACGGCGCGCTGTGATGGCTGCAACGCCTCACATCTGTGATTTTGGCGCGGCCCTGCCCGATTTTGCCCTGCCCGACACAAACGGCAGGCTCATCCGCCGCGATGATATCGTGGGCAAACGGGGTACATTGGTGATGTTCATCTGCAACCATTGCCCCTATGTCATCACTGCACTTGATCGTCTTTTGACCGATGCACGCGAACTTATCAATCTTGATATTGGTGTTGTCGCAATTAGCGCGAATGACATTACGACACACCCCCAAGATGCACCTGACAAAATGGCGGCACTTGCCCGTGATAGGGCTTTCCCCTTTCCCTACCTTTACGACGAAACCCAAGATGTTGCCCGGGCCTTTGGTGCGGTGTGTACGCCAGATTTCTTTGGTTATGACGCGAAAGGCGGCTTGCAATATCGTGGTCGTTTAGATGCTGGCCGCCCCGACGCCATTCCCACAGATATGCGCCGTGATCTATTCCTTGGCATGAAACAGATTGCCGAAACGGGGATAGGTCCACGCGATCAAGTCCCATCCATGGGATGTTCCATCAAATGGAAAGCGTGATGCGGGCTGTTATTTTCGACCTTGATGGCACATTGATCGACAGCGCTCCTGACATCCACGCCTCAATCAACCTGATGCTGGCCGATTTCGGATATGATGCGCTTCGCGCTTGCGCATTACAACGTCAACACCGCTGGCCTAACGACACTTTATGCCGATGTTCTTCCTGTGCTTACAGCGCTTCGCCAAAATGGCCACAAGCTGGGCCTATGCACCAATAAACCCTTTGAGCCTGCACAGGCTGTGCTGCGTGAATTTCAAATGGAACACCTGTTTGATCATGTTGTCGGTGGCGACAGCTTGCCAACCCGTAAACCGGACCCAGATATGCTGCGCGCTGTCATCAACGCGCTTGGGGCGGATCGCGTTCTATATGTGGGCGATAGCGAAGTTGATTATGAAACAGCTCAAAACGCCGGGGTCCCTTTTGCGCTGTTTACGCAAGGATATCGAAAACATTCCTTGGACTATTTTAAAAATGCCCTGTGTTTTGACAAATATGAACGCCTACCTACCCTCATCCAAAACCTGGATGAACAACACGGATAAGGCCTTCATCTTTGCAAAAATACTCAAATTCCACATAATAAATTTAGCGGTCAATTACCCAATCTGTCCCTGATTTTCGCCAATCTGCCCACGGTGCAACAACAGGTGATCAAGGATAACACAGGCCATCATCGCCTCACCCACAGGGACCGCACGAATACCGACACACGGGTCGTGACGCCCTTTGGTCACAACTTCAATCGGCTCGCCCGATTTGGTGATCGATTGGCGCGGGGTCAGGATGGAGGACGTGGGTTTCACCGCAAAGCGCACGACCAAATCTTGGCCCGTTGAAATACCACCCAAAATCCCGCCCGCATGGTTTGACGAATATACGGGATGCCCATCGTTGCCCATGAAAATCTCGTCCGCATTTTCCGCACCGGTCAGTGCGGCGGCGTTCATGCCTTCGCCGATTTCGACGCCTTTGACGGCGTTAATCGACATCATGGCGGCGGCTAAATCAGTGTCTAACTTGCCATAAATCGGCGCACCTAGGCCGGCGGGGACGTTGCGGGCGACCACTTCGATCACGGCGCCCACCGAATTATGC
>RFZH01000197.1 GCA_009920815.1 Paracoccaceae bacterium | reverse complement strand
ATGTTTCACGTGAAACATTGGTCCGTTTGCAGCATTATTGCGATTTGATTGTACGTTGGAACAAGACAATAAATTTGGTTTCAAAATCGTCTCTTGATGATCTGTGGAACAGGCATATCGTAGATTCAGTTCAATTCTATTGCTCAGACAACCTTGCCCCTAGGTGTTGGTTGGATTTGGGGAGTGGTGGAGGTCTGCCGGGCATAGTGATTGGGTGTTTGCTTGCGGATGCTTCGCCTGCGACAAAAATGATATTTCTAGAGAGTGATTCTCGTAAATGTGCCTTTTTACGAACAGCGATACGCGAGCTGAAATTAAATGCAGCTGTTGTAAATGAGAGAATAGAAACAGCGCCAAGCCAGGGCGCTGATGTTATAACAGCGCGCGCATTGGCTGATTTGCCTATGTTGTTGCAGCTGGCAGATCGTCATTTGGCAAAAGATGGTCAATGTATATTCGGCAAGGGAAAAACTTGGCGTGACGAAGTCGACTTGGCCGAAAAGGAATGGAAATTTAAGTTCGACGTTATTAAAAGTATTACGAACTCGGATGCGGCAATTTTAAAAATAAAGGAGATAGAACGTGGCTGACCCTTTACGATCAAGGACACCAAAAATTATCTCTATTACCAATCAGAAAGGCGGCGTTGGTAAGACTACGACGACCATTAATCTCGCATCCGCGCTTGCGGAACAGGGTTTTCGTGTTTTAATTGTTGACTTGGATCCCCAGGGGAATGCTTCGACTGGTTTGGGTGTTGAACCTGAGGATCGTGAGTTTACCACCTATGAGCTTCTGGTAGAAGACATAGCGCTTGATGAAATAATTTTACCAACATCACAGGAAAATATTTCCATCATACCCGCAACTGTTGATCTGAGCTCAGCTGATATCGAGCTTATTTCCAATGAAAAACGCAGTTTCTTGCTTTACGACGCGCTCCGGCAGCCTGCCATGGACGACTTTGGTTTTGAGTTTGTTTTGATCGATTGCCCGCCATCGCTAAACCTACTAACGGTAAATGCGATGGTCGCGTCGCATTCCGTATTGATACCATTACAGAGTGAATTTTTTGCTTTGGAAGGCCTTTCACAACTTATGATGACAATTCGCGAAGTTCGTGAAACCGCAAATCCAGATTTGCGCATCGAGGGTGTCGTCCTTACAATGTATGACAGCAGAAACAACCTGTCTCAGCAGGTCGAATTGGATGCGCGGGACAATCTGGGCGATCTTGTGTTTACAACGATCATTCCAAGAAATGTAAGGGTCAGCGAAGCGCCATCTTATGCGCTTCCTGTTCTACAATACGATCCAACTTCTAAGGGGGCACAAGCGTATAGAAGCCTTGCTGTGGAAGTGCTAAACAATAACAAATTACCAACCAAGGCGGCATAAAATGGTAGATAATAGCAAAAGGCAACGCGGACTGGGCCGTGGACTTTCGGCACTAATGGCAGATGTTGGTGCATCTTCGGCCAATCCATCTACATCTGCTACAAATTCGTCCCGCCCCGATCGATCGATCCCGATTGAACGTGTCTTTCCCAACCCTGATCAGCCACGCCGACATTTTGCCGAAGATCAGTTACAGGATTTGGCAAATTCCATTAAGACCAAAGGGATAATTCAGCCCCTTATTGTCCGCTCGCGGCCGGGGCATGAAGGGGATTATGAAATTGTCGCGGGTGAACGCCGTTGGCGTGCAGCACAGATTGCACGACTTCACCAGGTTCCAGTCGTTGTACGTGAATTTACCGATATAGAAGTCCTTGAAATCGCGATCATTGAAAACATTCAGCGCACCGACCTAAACCCGGTGGAGGAGGCCATGGGTTATCGCCAACTCATGGATCGCTTTGGTCATACGCAAGAAAAATTGGCAGAAGCATTGGGAAAAAGCCGTAGTTACATTGCCAACTTGCTGCGTCTGCTAAGTTTACCTGACGAAGTTCTGGATATGCTAAAGGACGGTCAGCTTAGTATCGGCCATGCACGCGCGCTTATCACATCTGATCAACCGATAGATTTAGCCCGAAAAGTGGTCGCCGGTGGCCTTTCCGTGCGTGAAACCGAAAAACTTGTAAAGCAAGCAGCCCAAGGTGAAAGTACACCTAAGGCCAAGTCGCAACAGCCAGGATCAAGCATCGCAAAAGATGCAGACACCCTTGCGTTAGAGGGGGATCTATCTGCTGCGTTACGCCTTAGGGTTTCTGTTGATCATGTCGCTGGTAGCGAAAGTGGAAAAATAACGCTTCATTATACAACGCTTGATCAGCTTGATGACCTATGTCGGATCTTGACTGCTACGAATTAGGTCGTGACCAAATAAATACCATGACGCATGTAAGTGTTATCCCTTGTATCACCAATACATGGATGGGTAGGTCGAGATAAATAGAAATTAAAAAAACGGTGGCGATTGAAACAGTCGACATTTTTTTTGCATTGGGACGGATCGCACCGTTTTCATTCCAATCTGTTATCATCGGTCCAAATGTGCGATGTGTTATCAGCCATGAATGTAGACGTTCAGACGATTTGGCAAAGCAAAATGCAGCAAGTAAAACCAGAGGAACGGTTGGAATAAGGGGCAGGAAGATCCCGATAAGACCAACGCCGAGCGCGAAAAATCCGAAAATGATCCAAATAATTCGCATTTCAGTCCGCCGGTAATAATGCTTCAATCACTGTGTTCAAAACTGCGCGGCCATCCCGCGTTGCACGAATAAAGTCGCCGTCTTGTTCGATCATGCCGATCTCACTAAGATGATCAAGGATTTCTTGATCAAAACAATGTGTTGATATCGAGGTATAGCGCGATTTCTGAATGCCCTGAGCAATGCGTAAGCCCATCATCACGTATTCAATGCCTTGATCGCGTGGATCAATAATTTGACGCAAATTGTCTCCGTTTCCACTTGCTACATCTTTTAGCCATAGAGAAGGCTGTAACCGAGTCTCGGTGGCATAGCGTTGTCCATTGAGTGTAACGCGCCCATGGGCACCTGGGCCGATGCCGATATAATCACCATAGCGCCAGTAAATCAGATTGTGCCTACTTTGCGAACCGTCTCTGGCGTGGTTTGAAACCTCGTATGCGGGCATCCCAGACTCTTCACAAAGATCTTGGGTCAGTTCATACATGTCGGCCGCAACATCATCAGATGGCAGTCCGCGTAATTTGCCGCGATTATACCGATCACCAAAGGCAGTACCTTGTTCAATCGTTAATTGGTAAAGTGATAAGTGGTCAATCGCCATCGTCAAAGCTTGGCTTAGTTCATCCCGCCAACTATCCAGTGTCTGATCCTGCCGCGCATAGATTAGGTCAAAACTAACGCGTTCAAAGGTATTCCGCGCGATATCAAATGCTGAACGGGCTTCGGCTGCCGTATGGATGCGACCTAATTTTTTTAGATCAATATCATTAAGTGATTGAATTCCCATTGAAATTCTATTTATGCCAGCCTCTGAATACCCCCGAAATCGCCCAGCCTCGACCGATCCGGGATTCGCTTCTAAGGTGCACTCGATATCATTCGATTGCGGCCATAAACGGCGTACATGATCTAGGATAGAATGAACTATCTCGGGTGACATAAGGCTCGGCGTGCCACCTCCAAAAAAGATCGAATTCAAGACCCGCCCTTTGGTTTCGGCAGCATAGCGACTTAGCTCAGAGGTATATGCGCTAAGCCATTCTTTTTCGTCAATATTTTTTGAAACGTGGCTATTAAAATCGCAATAGGGACACTTGGCCGCGCAAAAGGGCCAATGAATATAAAGGCCAAATCCCCCATTTTGCCAATCATCCGCCAAAACAGCCTGCCACGAATTTTTTGAACGCGTCGGCGCGATGGCTAATTTTGTTTTTTTCCCAGCGGTCCATTTCACCGAATGTTATGTCGTATCCGTCGGGTTGAAAAATGGGATCATATCCGTGACCCTGATCGCCGCGCATCGGCCAGACAATCACCCCAGGCATTATCCCTTCGAAGACCTCATCATGCCCATCGGGCCATGCAAGAACCAACGTGCACCGAAATTGTGCGCGGCGCGGAAACGGCGCATTCGCGGCCACTAGCGCGGCATGTGTTTTTTCCATCGCCATGACAAAATCACGCCCATTGGGCGTCTCGGCCCAGTCGGCTGTGTATACACCAGGGGCGCCGCCTAATGAGTCAATTGTAATTCCGCTATCATCCGAAAGAGCGGGCAGGCCTGTCGCACGT
>RFZH01000196.1 GCA_009920815.1 Paracoccaceae bacterium | reverse complement strand
AAGCTTTCGGTGCTCACATCGGGCGCAGAGGCAACGCGGGTGGTGAAAATCGCAACTTCATGATCAGGGATCAGTTGTCGCATTTCATATTCTAATGTCTCATCCGTCTGCAAAACGACCAAGCCAAGGCGCGCCTTACCCCCTGCACTTGGGCCCAATGTATAGGGAAAAGCAGTCATCATATCACCCATAATTCGCGTGGCGCGGCCGGCGACAATTGACGTGCGCCATGTGCCGTAATGACAAAATTATCCTCATGTACCAAAACCGATCCATCTGGCATGGTGATCCCAGGTTCAAGAGTGATCACCATTCCATCCACCAGTTCGGTTTCATCGCCATTGATAAACGATGGCCATTCAGTCAGGTTCATACCTAATCCGTGTCCCAAACGACCTGCGTCGCCCCCACCCTGTCCACCGGTGCAAATGGCGTCCATGGCACGAAACACATCACGGGCGGTATTGCCAACTTTCGCGGCCTCTTTGCCTGCTTCTGTTGCATCCAACAACCGCGACCAATTTGATTTTAACGCAGCAGACGGCGCACCAATCGCATAGTTGCGATCATAATCGCAAAAATATCCGTCCCAAACGAGCCCCGTGTCCAACATCAAAACGGCCCCGGATTGCAACGGCGCATCAGTTGCCGGTGAAATCACATCGTCATAGCCCAACAGACCTGTCCCCCCGGCAAGATAAGGAACCCAATCTGCACCTTCCTCTAGGCACAAGCGTTGAAAATCCCGAAAGACACGTTCTAACGGAACACCGGCAGCCGCGATTTCAGGCACCCGCTGGAATGCCCGCCCCGCGATGGCGCAAGCGGTTTCGATCTTTGCCACCTCTGCGGCAGATTTCACCAATCGCAACTGATGTACGATTTTGGCATCGGGGCCAAAAGTCATCTGTGGCAGCAACCCCTGCAAGCGCGCGTAATCTGTGAGTGGCATCCGCAAATGGGTTTCGTGACCGCTAGGCACACCGATGCGCGCGCCCTGCCCCAAAACTTCGCTGAGGGTTTGCGCCAACAAGCTAACACCGTCATCAACCAAATCAGGCGCGGACCATGTCCGGATATCGGCAATCCAGGTTTTTGCCATCAAGGCTGCACCAATCGATGGAATAACCGCAACAGGATCACCTGATTGCGGAACAATTAAAAACCAAGGACGGCTGGGGCTTTCCCAAAAACGTGTCAAATATCCAGTAAAGTAACGTAGACTCTGTTCGGTTGTCAGCAACAAGGCATCAATACCGTTTGCCCCCATCAGAGATTGCGCCTTTGCCACGCGGGCGATGAATTCCGACCGATCGAAACCGCGCATTGTTATTCCCCTTCGCTAATGATGCACAAAACCCGATCGGTTGGACCAAGCGGGCGCAAACCCGCCAAAGCGGCCGCACATCCCGCGCCCCCCGATGCAGAGGTGGCCAAACCCCAACCTGCCAAGGTCGGCAACTGCTCTTCGACCGCAGTATCGGACATTAACACAAAATGATCTGCATCCCGTGCAAGACCTTTCAGGGCAATCAATGATGCCTCTTTACAATCTAACCGCCCCATCGACGACACAGGCCCTTGGGTTGATACAAATTCGCCTGCAACAATCGCATGGTGCAATGCAGGTGCTGCATCAGGTTCAACAACGATGATACTGGGGGCATCGCCCCAAGCGTGTCTAAAGTATGACGCGGCTGCAGCGGCCAATCCCCCGACGCCCGCTTGCAAAAAAATATGCGTTGGCGGTTGTGGCATTTGCTCAACCGTTTCGGCGGCCAAAACCTGATACCCTTCCATTAAACGATGCGGCAATTCGGTGTAACCGGGCCATGAACTGTCCGATAAAAGCGTCCAACCCTGCGCAGCAGCGGCATCTTGGGCCGCTTGCATTGACGCCGCATAATCATCACCCTCGCGCACAACCTGGGCGCCAAGATCGTTCAAGCGTTTTGCAAAGCCCGCTGGCACCGTGTTTGATAGATATACCACGGCGCGGGCACCAAACACTTTGGCCCCTGCGGCGACGGATAACCCGTGATTTCCCGCACTGGCGGTGACAAAGGTTGTTTGCGACACATCTTGATGCTGTGCGGTGTGCGCGATGACATAGGCCGCCCCCAAAGCTTTGAAACTGCCTAACCCCATACGATCACGCTCGTCTTTGAAAAACAAACGCGCACCAGAGGTCGGATCAATGTGATCGACCAAAGGCGTCTGGCGATACGCAGGACACCGCGACAACAGGCCTTGCGCCAAATCGGCACGAATTGACGGAACAGGAATGTCCGCTGGCATCGGAAAACTCTCGGTACCGCGGAAAGGATTATCTATAGTGATCTTTTGCTGTGTCATGGGCGAATATTGTCACGAAAATGAAAAAAACACAGTCTAAAAGCGACATCACACCGGATTCTTTCACCTTGCCCCAAGCCCCATTCAAAAATTCAACCAATCAGGCCGAAAAACAACAGAGTTTGCCCCCATGTCATATTGCCCTTTCGCCCCCTTTCCCTTAAGAGAGCGGCAACATTTCTGAGGGGCTTAGAATGACCGAACCACAAATCACACCCGACCTGATTGCCGCGCATGGGTTAAAACCAGACGAATACGAACGCATTTTGGAAATCATTGGGCGTGAACCGACATTTACCGAACTGGGTATTTTTTCGGCGATGTGGAACGAACATTGTTCATACAAATCTTCAAAAAAATGGCTACGCACCCTGCCGACCGAAGGTCCACAAGTGATCTGCGGCCCAGGCGAAAACGCAGGCGTCGTTGACATCGGCGATGGTCAAGCCGTTGTTTTCAAAATGGAAAGCCACAACCACCCATCTTACATCGAACCTTACCAAGGCGCGGCCACGGGTGTGGGCGGTATTTTGCGTGACGTGTTTACCATGGGCGCACGCCCCATTGCGGCAATGAATTCGTTGTCATTCGGCGACAAGGCTCATCACAAAACACGGCAATTGGTTCATGGCGTTGTCGAAGGGGTTGGCGGATACGGCAACTGTTTCGGTGTGCCAACTGTGGGCGGCGAAGTGCGGTTCCATCCGGCCTACAACGGCAACTGTCTGGTCAATGCCTTTGCGGCTGGTCTGGCGGATGCGGATAAGATTTTTTATTCCGCCGCGTCTGGTGTTGGCATGCCTGTGGTGTATTTGGGTGCAAAAACCGGCCGTGACGGTGTCGGTGGCGCAACAATGGCATCCGCCGAATTTGACGAAACGATCGAGGAAAAACGCCCAACCGTTCAGGTTGGCGACCCGTTCACCGAAAAACGCCTGATGGAGGCGACGCTTGAGCTGATGCAAACAGGTGCGGTGATTTCGATCCAAGACATGGGGGCCGCTGGCCTGACCTGTTCGGCGGTGGAAATGGGCGACAAGGGTGATTTGGGCATTCGGTTGGATCTGGAAAAGGTGCCAACCCGCGAAGAGAACATGACAGCCTATGAAATGATGTTGTCAGAATCCCAAGAACGCATGTTGATGGTTCTGCGCCCTGAAAAAGAGGACGAGGCAAAGGCCGTGTTTGACAAATGGGATCTGGACTTTGCCATCGTGGGCGAAACCATCCCAGAGGATCGTTTCCTGATCATGTTAAACGGTGAATGCAAAGCGGATCTACCGTTGAAAGCCCTGTCAGGCACTGCACCAGAATATGACCGTCCTTGGGTGGAAACCCCTGCCCCAGCGGCAATGGAAAATGTCCCAAGCATTGATGTTATGGATGCGCTAAAGGCGCTGATCGGATCGGTAAACTATACCTCAAAACATTGGGTCTATCAGCAATATGATAGCCAAGTTATGGCTGATACGGTGCAACGTCCCGGATTGGGGGCTGGCATTATTCGCGTCCACGGGACCGATAAAATGTTGGCGTTTACATCTGATGTGACCCCGCGCTACGTCAAGGCCAACCCAGTAGAAGGCGGCAAACAAGCGGTTGCAGAAGCCTATCGCAACCTGACATCCGTCGGTGCTTTGCCTTTGGCGACCACCGATAACATGAACTTTGGCAACCCAGAAAAGCCCGAAATCATGGGGCAGTTTGTAGGCGCGATCAAAGGCATTGGCGAAGCGGTCAAGGCCTTGGATATGCCTATCGTTTCAGGCAACGTCAGCTTGTACAACGAGACCGATGGCAAGGCAATTTTACCCACCCCGACCATCGGTGCAGTTGGTTTGATTGCCGCTGGTCTGTCGCCAATCATTGGCCAAGCCCGCGCCGGTGACATCGCCGTGTTGATCG